>CAMHIV010000036.1 GCA_946185185.1 uncultured Treponema sp.
GGTGACTGGAGTTCAGACGTGTGCTCTTCCGATCTATTCTTCCTCTTTCATGATTTTTCGTACAAGCGAGTATGAAAAACCATGGGAGAGCAAAGTTTTTACGATTTTTTCATCATCTTTTTTAGCACGACGACATTTTTCCAAATCTTTTTTGCACAATTCTTCTTCACTTGTATCTTCAAAAAAATCTTCCAGTGCAGAAAGAGCATCCTGTTTTGAAATACCCCGGGACAAAAGTTCTGCACACAATTTAGTGCGGCCTTCAAAGCGGTTAATTTTTCTTGAATTCAGCCAGAAAGTCGCAAAACGAACATCATTTAAATAATTTTTTGATTCAAGATAGTCCAGCGCCCGCTCGATATACTGTTTTTCGTATTTTTTATTCAGGAGCTTTTGGAGAAGTTTGAAGCGACACTGTTCGGCTCGGGCAAGATATTCAACAGCCTTCATCTCTGCCGCATAACACATACCGGCATCCAGAATATCCTGTTCTTCCTCGTCAGAAAATTCTGCGTTTATGCAAATGGATTCCGGTAGAACAAGTTTGAGATATTGAAAGCGTATAAAAAAAGCAAGCCCCGCACTGGAGTTAATCTTAATAACCTCAGGCGAAACTTGCTCTGTTCCGTAGATAACCAAATTCGGTTCCGAAAACTAGCGTTTAGAGAACTGGAATCTGCGGCGGGCACCCTTCTGACCGTACTTCTTACGTTCAACCATACGAGAGTCGCGTGTAAGGAATCCGTTAGATTTGAGTGATGTGCGAGCATCAGGATCAATCTGAACCAATGCACGAGCAATTCCGTGAAGACAAGCAGCAGCCTGTCCGTTCTTTCCGCCACCAACTACGTTGATGAGAATGTCATATTTGCTGTCGTTTGATGTTACGAGCAAAGGCTGTGTCAAAACTTTTACCTGTTCGTCAGCATCAAAGTATTCTTTTACATCTTTACCGTTTACAACGATTTTTCCAGAGCCTTCGCGTACAAAAACACGAGCAACAGCTGTCTTTCTTCTACCTGTTCCAATAGCAATATTCTTTACCATTTGAGTCTCCTATTAAAGTTCAACAGCCTTTGGGTTCTGAGCTGTATGTGGATGTTCTGTACCTGCATAAACTTTTACATTCTGCATAAGAACACGTCCGAGACGTCCATGTGGAAGCATACCCTTTACTGCAAGGCGAATTGGATCTTCTGGATGCTTTTCAATAAGTTTTTCGAAAGTATGAGCTTTAAGACTTCCAACAAAACCTGTTGTATATTTGTAGTAAATCTTCTTTGTTTCCTTTCCGCCGGAAACTGCAACTTTGTCTGCATTGATGATTACTACATAATCTCCCATTTCCTGGTTAGGAGTGTAAGTAGCCTTGTTCTTTCCACGTGCAATGTAAGCAGCTTTAGCAGCTACACGTCCGAGTGGCTGACCAGCAGCATCGATAACGTACCAATCACGTTTCTGTTCTTTTTCATTTACGAAAATAGTTTTCATGTATATACCTTAAAATATTAAAGTTGTTTGGGATTCCGAATCTTTGCATCTGATTCAAAGTCCCGGAAATTAAAGATGAGCAGTCCTTAATTCCCTTTCATATACGGGGACTTAGAGTATATAAAATTTAAAATATAAATTCAAGGCAGAATTAGTTTTCTGACTTAGCTTTTGCTTCTCTTTCTTCTTTTTTTGCTTCATTTTTGTCCTTAATATCAGCAGCACCAATAAAGAGAAGAATAAGTCCAAGGAAAGCGGTCAAAACTGGAGCCGCACCTTTTAAGAAAGCGATTACATCAGCACCCCAGTTCAATGAACATGAAGGCAAAACAGAAAATACAGTAAACGCAATAAAAATAATTCCAATAATTACAGAAATCATCTAAAAACTCCAAATTATATAATAGTTATATTTTACTTCAAAAAATCATAATTGTTAAGGGCAGATTATCACACGGATTTTAGAACAAATTATTCAACTTTTTTTATTGACTATTCCCTATTTTAGCGTCATTGTTTTTAGTTAATGCTGTTTTGGCAGCTCTATCACAATAAACCGAGGATTCTTTAGTGAACGGAAGTCAGGTTACCATTGATCATGTAAACAAGCGTTTCGGAGATTTCGTTGCGCTTAATGATGTTAATTTTACTATCAAGCCGGGAGAATTCTTTTCTCTGCTTGGACCTTCTGGATGTGGAAAAACCACATTGCTTCGCATTATTGCAGGCTTTGAATTTCCAGATGAAGGAGCTGTTCTTTTTGACGACAAAAATGTAGTTCCATTGCAGCCTAATAAAAGACAATCAAATACAGTTTTCCAGACATACGCACTGTTTCCGCACCTGAGTGTTTACGAAAACATCGCTTTTCCATTGAGATTAAAAAAAGTCGATAAAAAGATTATCGACAAAAAAGTCCGAGAATATGTTCATCTGGTTCAGCTGGATCAGCACATCAATAAAAAACCGTCTCAGCTTTCCGGCGGACAAAAACAACGAGTTGCCATTGCCCGTGCACTTATAAACGAACCAAAAGTTCTTCTATTGGATGAACCACTTTCAGCTTTGGACGCAAAGCTTCGTGCAAATCTTCTAATTGATTTGGACCGCCTTCACGACCAGATTGGAATTACTTTTATCTATGTAACTCACGATCAGAGCGAAGCCCTTGCAGTAAGTGACCGGATTGCCGTTATGAATTCCGGAAATGTTCTTCAGGTTGGAACACCTTTTGAAATCTACGAAAGCCCTGCAACTCAGTTCGTTGCAGAATTCATCGGCGAAACAAATCTTTTTGAAAGCACCGTTGTAAAATGCGAAGAATACAAGGTTCCGGGAAAAAGTGATATTGAACACATGGTTACACTGAATACCCCTGCACTCGGCCTCCAGGCTCAGCTTAAAGGTGAAACAGCCGCAACCCGCGAAGAAGATAAAAATATCCTTGTTACTGATTTTGAACACACTGATGAAGGCCAGAAAGTTGCATTCACAGTGCGCCCGGAAAAAATCCGTATTACGCTTGAAGAACCAGCCTTCGGAGGAAGAAAAGATATCAACGTTTTCAAGGGAATCGTAGAAGAACCGATTTACACAGGTTTCCAGTCAAAATTCTATGTAAAACTTGAAAACGGAACAATTGTAAAAGTGTTCAAGCAGCACACAAACTATCTGGATGACGGTCCTGAAATTCAATGGAAGGATACCGTTTACATTTCCTGGTCCGCAGAAGACGGATACATTGTTGAAGACATCAACAAGTAGTTTTAGGAGCTGTATTTTGGAAAAAGAAACTAAACTTGAATATAAAAGGACTAATCCAGGTCCATTTTACGGCTGGCCGATGGGATTGTGGTTTACGATTTTTTTTATAGTTCCGATTGCAATCATCGTCTGCTATTCGTTTATGAAGCGGGATATGTTCGGCGGAGTACAGTTTGAATTTTCTCTTGCCGCATACAAACAGATGTTCTCCAGGGCCTATGGTTTTATTTTTTTGCGGACACTATGGATGACTGTGATTTCCACTGTAATTTCAATTGCCATCGCTTTGCCCTGCGGCTATGCAATCGCAAGAAGTAAAAAACAAACCTTCCTGCTTATTCTGGTAATTATTCCGTTTCTCACAAATTCACTTATCCGAATATTTGCCTGGATGACAATCCTTGGTGAAAACGGGCTGTTAAACGGGATTCTAAAGCTTTTCTTTTCGCTCGGACAAATTATTACAGGCGGAACTGAAGAATTTACTCCACATAAGTTTATGTACACAAAAACTGCTGTAATTCTAGTCAGCATTTACATGTATCTTCCATATGCAATTCTTCCGGTTTTTACAGCTGTCGACCGCTTTGATTTTTCGCTTTTGGAAGCTGCCCGGGATTTGGGGGCAACAAAACCGCAGTCAATGTTCAAGATTCTGATACCTGGAATAAAAAGCGGAATCATAAGTGCCGTAATCTTTACGTTTATCCCGATTTTCGGAAATTACACGGTTCCTCAGCTGGTGGGTTCCACAGAAAGTTACATGCTTGGAAATATCATTATGGATCAGATAAACAAAGCCCGTAATCTTCCGCTGGCATCTGCATTCAGTGTAGTTCTTACAGCAGTTTCCATGGCAGCTATTTTATTCATGCTTTCAGATGACAGACAAAAGGCATGGCAGAAAAAAAGAAACGAAAAGGCGGTGTGAAATGGAATTTCTTGCTTCACTTATTTTATCAATACTAAGGAAAAACTCCCGACCAAAAGCAGAAAGCAGCCGCCATGCAAAACGCACCTGGAAACACAGGGCAAATCCATTTAGTTTTTCAGGAACAGTTCTTGTCATTGCACTGTTGTTTCTTTTTATTCCACTATTCGTAATAATCTTCTATTCATTCAATGCTTCAAAGGGAACTTCTTTTTCCGGTTTTTCGTTTGTATGGTATGAAGAATTATTCCTGCATTCTTCACGGCTTTGGGTTTCGCTTTTGTACAGCGCAATCGTTGCTCTATGCTCGGCATTACTGGCAACAGTATTAGGGAGCCTTGCTGCAATCGGAATCAACTGGTACAAATTTTTGGGACGAAATTATATTCAGACAATAAGTTTTCTTCCAATAGTTTTACCGGAAGTTATCATGGGTGTTTCACTTTTGATTTTCTTAAGCGGAATCCACATGAACCTTGGACTGGCAACAATCATAATTGCACACACAACCTTTTGCCTTCCATTTGTTTATCTTATGGTAAGTGCCCGCGTCGACGAATTTGACTATTCTATAATCGAAGCAAGCCGTGACCTGGGCGCAACAGAAAAAGAAACCTTGTGGCTGGTTATCATTCCTGCAATTATGCCTGGAATTATGAGCGGTTTTATGATGAGTGTTACAATGTCTATCGAAGATTTTGTAATAACCTCGCTCGTAAATGGAAATGTGGAAACTTTACCGATTTACGTTTACAACATGATTCGTCACGGAGTAAGCCCGGTAATTAATTCACTTTCATTTGTGCTCATAATTCTGATTTGTCTTATGGCATTCACACTAAGAAAAGGCCTGAAAGCATTTGCCGCCGGACACTAATTTTCTATGCACTTTTTTTGCAGAATATTATATAATAGTTATAAGAGGATGTTATATGAAACTTATTTCTAAAATTTCAACAGGAATGCTTGCACTTGGACTTTCGCTCAGTCTTGTTTCCTGTGAAAAAAAGCAGATACTTAAACTGTACAGCTGGACTTACTACACACCAACCGATGTTGTAGCAGAATTTGAAAAAGAATTTGACTGCAAGGTTGTAGTTACAGAATACGATTCAAACGAAACAATGTTTAACAAGCTCATAAACGGAGGAGCAAAAAGCTTCGACATCGTAGTTCCTTCACAGGACTATGTTTCAATTATGCTCCAGAAAAAAATGCTCCAGCCTATTCACCAGAGCAAATTCACAAACCGTGATAAAATCAATCCTAAGCTTTTGGAAAAAATTTCTTATGATCCAAAAATGACTTATGCAGTTCCTTACTACTTTGGTGCTGCCGGCATTTGTGTAAACAAGAAAAAGGTTCCAAACAGTAGTTATGAACGCTCTTGGAACATTTTTGCCGACCCAACATTCAAGGGGCACGCTTCTATGATGGACGATTACCGCGAAGTAATGGGTGATGCACTTTCTTACAAGGGTTACAGCGTTTGTACAACAAATGATAACGAACTTGATGAAATTACAGAAATGATTAGAACAAAATGGATTCCAAATATCGTAAAATTCGATGCAGAAGGCTTCGGAAAAGATTTTGCACGGGGAGACTTATGGCTCTGTCAGGGATACGCAGAATGTGTATACGGTGAAGTTCCAGAAGAAGAATGGGAGAACACAATTGATTTCTTTATTCCTGAAGAAGGCGGTCCATCTTATCTCGACAGCATGTGTATTCTTAAGGCTTCAAAAAATGCAGCCCTCGCTTCAGAATTTATCAACTTTATTCATAGACCTGAAAACTATGCAAAATTTCTTGATTTCTTCCGATTCCCTTGCTATGTAAACCTTGAAGCAGAAAAATACATGTCTTCAAAACCAATGTATCCAGCCTCTATCATGGATAAATGTGAATTGAAGAATGATTTGGGAGAAAATTTGGATAAATACTATTCACGCTGGGAGTCTTTAAGAATTTCAAATTAGTTTTTGACAAATGGATATCTTACGGTACAATTAAGGTATGATTGAACCGAACCTTACTTCTATACTGGATGCTTTTTCATCCCCGATACTTATTGCTAAACCTGTTTTTGAAGGCTCCAAACTGGTAGATTTCGAGGTTCTCCTCGTTAATGAGGCATACCGAAGAACCGTAAATACCATTTCAGCTCCAATGCGCCGTTTTTCGGATTTTAAGAATGAAATAAACCGTGATGTTCCATGGTTTGACATTGCAGAAAAAACGATTAACGGCATAAATGTTGAACCTTATACCTATTATTCAGAAATAAGCCACTGCTGGTTTAGAATGCAGATGCGTGTTACTACAGATAAGCTTGTAGTTGTAAATGTCTTAAACATTGACGAAGAAAAAAAGAACGCGCAAAAATTAAAAAATACAGCCTACCACGACATGCTGACCGGTCTTGCAAACCGACTTCACTTTAACGAAGATTTTCCACCTTTTATCATGAAAGCTTCTTTTAATTGCACAAAGATTGGAATTCTTTTGATTGATATCGACAACATGAAAAATATCAACGATTCAAAAGGTCATGCAGAAGGCGACGAAGTTCTTGTAAAAGCCGCACAGACATTGAAACAGTTTGAAAAAGGCGACATTGTAACTTACCGCTTTGGCGACGATGAATTCCTGGTTGTGATTCAAAATCAGAATTCGATTGATTCTATCACAAACATAACAGATACAATTTACGAAGCATTTCTTATGCAAAATACAAGCATTTCCGGCGGAATTGCGATTTACCCGGATGATTCAAAGGATTCCGATGAACTGATTCGTTTTACAGATATCGCAATGCATCAGGCAAAAAAGGACGGCAAAAACCGTTTTGAATTCTTTAAAACCGAAATGCAGCGCAGATTTATCCAGAAATTAAACATTCAAAACCATATGACGCAGGCCGTTCTTCAAAGCAATTTTTCGCAGGTTTATCAGCCACAGTTTGATGTCCAGACAGGAAAATTAAGAGGTTTTGAAGCGCTTATCCGATGGCACGACGACGAACTGGGAGAAATTTCTCCTTCAATATTTATTCCGATGGCAGAAGAATGCGGTTTAATAATTCCTATTGGAACCTGGGTTTTGAATACGGCATTCTGCACTTTAAAAAAATGGCAGGTTAACTACAATTTTCAGGGAGTGATTTCTGTAAATCTTTCTCCAATACAGCTGAAGCAGCCTTCAATCATTTTTGAAATTGAAAATCTTTTAAAGAAATATGAGCTGAAACCGGAATTTGTCGAAATCGAAATCACAGAAGGTATTATGATTGATAACATGGATGACGCTATTTCTAAAATGCGCCAGCTTAAAAAAATGGGCTTCAAGATTTCCCTTGACGATTTTGGTACCGGTTATTCTTCTTTAAGTTATCTGCAGATGCTTCCACTGGATACACTTAAAATCGATAAATCCTTTGTAAATGACATCACTGCGCAAAACGGTGTTCAGGCAAACATTACAAATTCCATCATCATGATGGTTTCAAAAATGGGACTGGATACAATTGCAGAAGGCGTAGAACAGGATGAACAGTATGATTTGCTTAAAAAATTTAACTGCCACATAATTCAGGGATTCTTATGCGGAAAACCTATGTCTCAGGAAACTTGCGAAGCATATCTGGGCGGCGATTCTTCTGCCCTTGTTTCTTTACAAAACGAAAGAAATAGCCGATAAATCAGTATGAATGAAATAAATTTGCTTTCACTTATATTCGAAGTTATAAAAAATCCATACACAATCGGCACAACAATAGTTGTAATCATGTTGATGAATTTCTGCTGCTTTGTTGCAAATTACCGCAAAAAGCCGCCGATGCCAAAAAAAGCTAAGAAAGCAAGCGCACCAAAAGCCGAAACAAAACCTGCAGAAAATGCAAATACGTCCCAACCGGCCGAGAATGCCGAACAAGCTCCTGCCGGCGAAGCAAAAGAATAAGATTCACGCGAATAATTTTTCGGATTTTTGCAAAAAGCGTTTTTCTTCCGACTTCAATTGTAATCCGGTTTTTCCACGGCCAGCCAAGGATTTTTATTCTGCGCTCACTTTTAAGAGCCTCTAAAATAAATGAATACGCAGAATGCTCCCAAACACAGAGTCCTATCAATGGCAAGGTAAAATTATTCAAAATAGAAAGTAAAACCGGTTCCAGTGTTTCCGGAGTAAAATATTTATCCGCAATTGAAATAATATTATATGCAATTTCCGTATCAGAAATCAGATTTCCAGCCGGCATTACTTTGGGAACAACGGGAATTTTTGATTCACGATACAAATTACAGATAGAGCGAAGCCGGCGGCTTTTATACAAGAAATTCTTTTGTTTTAGAAAAAGCACATTACGTTTATTTTTCACTGCCGAAGCCGCATCACAGATATCACAGCCGCTGCAAACCGCCTCCTCGGCGCCAAGCGAATCCAAAAGAATCTGGCGCCTGCATGAATTATCCAGAGCAAAATGACGCAAAGCTGCATTTCTTGAATTTGATGGAAACTGTGCAAAACGAAGGCTGTCTTCCTGACTCCACAAAAGAATTGCATTTGCAACGCTGCCGTCTCTTCCACCCCGCCCCGCTTCTTGAATATAAGCTTCGGCGGTCAGTGGCGGGTCCAGATGCACCACTGTGTGAATATCTTTTTTATCAACCCCCATTCCATAGGCACAGGTTGCACAGAGAACGGCATTTTTCTGCTTGAAAAACCACTCCTCAACTTCATTTTTTTCTTCCCGTTCAAGACCGGCGTGATAAAATTTTGCAGTGCCTTCACCATAGGCAGTGTTTAATTCCTGTGCCATATCTTCCGTTCTGCTACGGCTTCCGCAGAAAATTATCATGGGACGCTGTTCTGTTTTTGCAAGAATAAGAGCAGCTGTTTTCTTTGCGGAAACTTTTTTTACATAATAATGAATATTCGGCCGGTCACTTTCGCTTCGAACAATATGAGCTTCACCTTCAAACAGAACTTCTGCAATTCTGGAAAGAACTTCCGGAGAAGCTGTTGCCGTAAACGCCGTAACAACAGGTACAGCAAGTTTTTTCAGAACATTTCCCAACTCAAGATAAAGCGGCCGAAAAGAATCTCCCCATTCCGACACACAATGCGCCTCGTCTATTGCAACATGGCAGATATTGCATTCGGAAAGCCTTTCCAATAACTTTTGATTTGAAAGTACTTCCGGATTTGCGATTATGATTTTTGCGCCATTTTCAATTTCCTTAAAATTCGACTCTCGTTCTTCTTCACTCTGTCCGCCGCGAAAAATGACACATTTCATTCCACCCTCAATCATGCGCCTGTACTGGTCATTCATCAAAGCCAAAAGTGGATAAATTACGAGCGTAGGACCTTGCAAAAGCAAAGCCGGAATCTGAAAACACAGAGATTTTCCAGCACCGGTCGGAAGCAGGACAATTTGTTTTCCAAGAACTTCCTGATTTTCTCCGGAGGCGGCGTCCATGATATTTGCAATCACCAGCCTTTGCCACGGATACAGATACTTTATTCCAAAATTTTCGAAGGCTGCAATTCCAGCGGGATCGTCACGAATTATTTCATCGGCGTCTATTTTAAGATTTTCTTCCATACTGATTTATTACAAATCTCTCATAAAAAAATGCATTTTTGCAGAAACACTGATATAATCAAACTATGAAAAAACTTCTGCTTTCATTTTTTTTTGCATTTTCTTTCGGAAACTTATTTGCACAGCACCTTTTGACATACAGCGAACCAAAATTATTCCGCTTTAAGTTTAATTTAAACGATCAGACTCGAATTCTTTCAACAGTGAATGAAGATGTTTATTTGAACGGTAGATTTAATCACAACGCCGTCATTTTAAATCGAATCTCTTCTGTAATAACAGATGTGGATGAAGAAGGCCGAGGCACAGCAGATGCAGTTTTTATGACAACAGAAACTTCTGCCCGCACCTGGAATAATACAAGCTCCACCTGGGGAGAAGAATATGAAAGCGTTTTCACCCGTGATGTAACCGGTAAATACGAAATGGATGACTGTTACTTTATGCCAACCGTAAGAGATGTACCAGTTTTTCCTGAACATGCGATAAAGCCTGGAGACACATGGAAGCATCAGGGCTATGAAGCTCACGATATGCGAAGAACCTTTGGAATCGAAAAACCTTTTATTTTCCCGTTTGAAGCAAAATACATTTACCGCGGCGATATAGAAACAGAAGACGGCAGACTCCTTAGCCTTATCGAAATAAACTACGACATGTTTTTTACAACTCCAAATTTAAAAGTTCAGTCACAGGCAGTTCTTGAGGCGCCCAAAATTACTACCGGCTATTCTCATCAAAAAATATGGTGGGACCAGGAAAAAGGTCAGATTGATCATTATTCAGAAGATTTTAAAATCCAGATTGAAACCTTTGCAGGCGATGTAATTATTTTTACAGGAAAAGCCCACGCTGAAGTTACAGAATTCAGGAGGGCAAATACAGAAGAAAACCTGAAAAAAATTACTGCTACTGTAAAAGAACTTGGACTTGAAAACGTTGACGTAAAAAAAAGCGACAGGGGACTTACAATCAGTATCGAAAATATCCAATTCCAGCCTGATTCGGCTTATCTTATGGATTCGGAAAAAATCAAGCTTTCAAAAATTGCAGATATCCTTAAAGGTTTTGAAAACGATCTTTTAATAACCGGTCACTGCGCAAAACGTGGAAGCGTAAAAATGCAGCAGCTTTTAAGTGAAGAACGAGCATCCGCTGTTGCAGATTACCTTTCAAAATTGAATGTAAGAAATCCGAACTGCATCTTCACACAGGGAAAAGGCGCTTCTGAGCCGATAGATTCAAATCTGACAGAAGAAGGCCGTGCCCGAAACCGCCGGGTTGAAATAACTATTATGGATAAATAATTCCAAACAGACTTGTCGCAACATTCTGATTTCAATATCATTTCAAGCATGACTGGAATTGTAGATTATAATGCAGGAAATATTACTAGCGTTGAGCGCGCAATGAGATTTATTGGCGCTCCGTACATTCTTTCCAAAAATCCAAAGGATTTGGAAAATGTTGACCGAATCATCTTCCCTGGCGTGGGAGAAGCAGCCTATGCTATGGAACAACTTAAAAAAAGCGGTTTCGACATTTTCTTAAAAGAATGGGTTCAGAGCGGAAAAAAACTCACCGGAATTTGTCTTGGTTCGCAGATTGTTTTTGACTGGTCGGAAGAAGGCAATACACCGTGCCTTGGACTCATTCCCGGAAAAATCAGACATTTTTCTAATCTTTGGAAAGAAGCCGGAGTTAAAGAAGATACTTTAAAATCTCCTCACATGGGATGGTCAGATTTGACTTACAAAAACGGCGGTTCAGCGCTTTTGAAAAATATCCCGGAACAGTCGGATTTTTACTTTGTTCACTCATATGTAATCTGCCCGGAAGATTCTTCGGTAATAAAAGCAACCGCAGACTATGGAATCGAAGTTCCTTCATGTATCGAAAAAGACAACATAACTGTATTCCAGTTCCATCCGGAAAAATCAGGAAAATACGGACTTGAAATTCTGAAAAACTTTACTAAAGAGGATTTACCATGCTGAAAAAACGAATAATTGTGTGCCTTGACGTAAAGGACGGAAGAACAACAAAGGGCGTAAAATTTCTAAACAACGTAGATATTGGGGACCCGGTAGAAATGGCTGCCGAATATTACCGTCAGGGCGTAGACGAACTTGTATTCTACGATATCATCGCTTCAGCCCGCGGCCGCGGACCTATCCTTGATTTGATTTCTAAAGTAGCCAGTCAGGTTTTTATTCCATTCACTGTTGGAGGTGGAATTAATACGATAGAAGATATCCGTTCAACAATCCTTGCGGGCGCAGAAAAAGTAAGCCTTAACAGTCCTGCTGTAAAAAATCCTGACCTCATAAAAGAAGGCGCAAGGATTTTCGGAAATCAGTGCATTGTTCTTGGCATGGATGTACGCAGGGACGCAACAAAGCCAAGCGGATATGGAACGACAATTCATGGTGGTCGCGTAGATACTGGGCTTGATGCACTTGAATGGGCAAAAAAAGCCGTTGGTCTTGGAGCCGGAGAAATTGTATTAAACTCCATGGACGCAGACGGAACTAAAGACGGCTACGACGTTGAACTTACCAGAATGATTTCCGAAGCCGTTCCAGTCCCGGTTATTGCCAGCGGTGGAGCAGGAACTCCTTCCCACATGACAAAAGTTCTTACTGAAGGGAAAGCCGACGCAGCGCTGATTGCGACTATGGTTCACTCAGGGAAATACACTGTAAATTCGATAAAAGAAGCACTTTCAAAAGACGGTGTACCAGTAAGACTTTAATCGGATAATTGCGGAGGAAGAATAATTTATGACTCAGTACAAACAGTGGCACGAAAACGAAGGTTCAAACTATCAGTTCTTCAGCGAAAATCAGGTTTATTTTTGCCAGTGCGATAAGAATCACCGCTTAAGCCTTCAGGAACTTCTAAAAATGGTCACCGATGCTGCCGTTGAAGATTTTAACCAGCGCTGCATGAGCTACGATGCCCTTACCGATAACGGAGTGGGAATTCTTGTAAGCCGGCAATCTTTCCGCATGCACAAAATGCCGGTGGGAAATCAGAAAATTACAATCAAAACCTGGGAAGAAAAACCGGAAGCACTGCAGTTTGTCCGGGCCTACGAAATTTTCGACACAACAACAAAGGAACCGCTCGTTTCAGGCATTTCTACATGGCTTTTAGTGGATTTGAACAAGCGCCGAATCATGCCTATAAAAAACTTTACCATGCGCCAAGCCCCGGACATGCAGACCGAGCACAACTGCCCTGCTCTGGGAAAAATCGCAATGCCGGAAAACGCAGAACTTCTTGCAGAACGCCCCATCTGGTACAGCGACATTGACGGAAACGGACACATGAACAACGCCCGCTACGGCGCCTTTGTAATCGATTCCCTTCCGGAAGCCTACCGTCAGGTTGAATTCAAGGACTTCAAAATCAATTATGTAAATGAAGCCGTCCTGGGTGAAAACATAAAACTATACGGCTCCTTCGATGAAAACGCAAAAAAAGCCGTCATCATCGGTAAGCAGGAAGATAAAATCTGTTTTGAAAGCGAACTGTACTGGTAAACAGACTTATTTTACAAACTAGTCTATTTTTCTAGTTGACTTTTTCCACTTTCTCTCTTATCTTTTAATGCGGAGGTGCATATGGCTATCGCATTAAACACTATTGGTCAAAATATTTTTGAAATCGGCGCTTTTGATGCAAAAACCTATTTTTCAGAGCTTCTTCGCAGAGTGCAGGCAGGAGCAGTAATAAATATTTCCAAAAACGGAAAGCCGGTTGCCGTTTTGCAGTCAAAACAGAATTCTCAGAACCAGACGGCGTTAAACGCACATCAGCGGATTCTTGCACGCAGCAAAAAATTCTCTTCAATGCTAAACAGTTCAGGTGCCGCACC
>CAMHIV010000037.1 GCA_946185185.1 uncultured Treponema sp.
CAGTTTAAAGAAACCTTTTCTTTTATTTTGGCGACATTATATTTTACTGCTTACAGATTGAATTTGGAGAAAGAAATGTCCGACTTGTCATTTACAAAATGGGTAGCATGCTGGGGAAACGCAACTTCCATTACCGACCGGAAAGAAGCAGTTTATTCAAAGAATCTTACGCTTCGTTACCCTATACGCATTGTCTTTTCCGGAAACAAACTGCGATTCCATTTTTCAAATCTAACCGGAACAGAAGAAATTATAATCACTAAAGCATTTGTTGCTCTTGCAAATGAAGATTACAAGCCTGTTGAAATCACGATGAACGGCGACACGGAACTTTCGATTCCAGCCGGCAAGGAAATTACTTCGGATGAAATTGCTTTTCCGGTTGAAGCAGGACAAACTGTTGATATTTCCATGTATTTTGATGGCTTTACCCAGATGAATGCCGGAACACTGGTAACAGGTCCACTTTCAAAAGCTCAGTATACATACGGCGATTTTGCGCGTGAAAAAGATTTTCCGGCTGATTTAAACCGAAGCACAAACTGGTTTTATTTTTTGAATACAATTGATGTCTTTACAGAAGAAAAGAATCATGCACTTGTCTGCTACGGTGACTCAATTACAGCCCAGTCATGGCCGGATTATCTTGCTCAAAAAGCGTGGGATAAAGGATTTCATAATGTTGCTGTTATTCGTCGGGCAGTTTGCGGAACACGAATTCTCCGCCAGTACGACTGCATTATATACGCTGCTTACGGCTTAAAAGGTGCAACCAGATTCCCTATTGAAATGCAGGTTGCAGGGGCGTCCGCGGTAATTATTCAGCATGGAATTAACGACATCATTCATCCGGTGGGAGTTGAAGTAAACATATTCCGCCCATGGTCAGACCTGCCGACTGCTCAGGAGCTGGAAAAAGGCGTTGAAGAGTTCTATATTTCACATGCCCGCAGCCTCGGTATTAAAGTATGGTCTGCCACACTGCTCCCGATTTTTGGCTGGAGAACCTACGAATCTTTCCGAGATGAACTCAGAAATGAATTCAACAAGTGGCTTAGAACAAGCGATAAATTTGATGGCTGCGTTGATTTTGACAAGACTGTTCGAAATCCGGAAAAACCCGAAGCCTTTGCAGACGGTTTTGACAGCGGAGATCACCTTCATCCAAGTGAAGCCGCATACAAAGCAATGGCAGAAGCTGTTCCCGAAGAACTTTTAAAATAGTTATGTACAGAGAACAAAACATGACGACCCTCGAAAACCAGAGTTTTTCAGAAGAGCGCGCTCTATATGCTCTTTCAGATGCATTTATCAAAAACTGTCGCTTTGAAGGTAAAGAAGACGGCGAATCCGCTTTAAAAGAAGCCCGAAACATAAAAGTTGAAGGCTGTTTTATGGATTTGCGATACCCATTATGGCATGTAACAAATGCAAACATCAGCGGTACTAAATTCTCAGAAAACTGCCGGGCTCCACTCTGGTATGACAAAAATATTTCAATCAGCGGCTGTTCTATAAAGGGCATAAAAGCTCTGCGGGAATGTGATGGAGTTGTGATAAAAGACACCATAGCCTCTTCCGAAGAATTTTTGTGGAAATGCCGTAACCTTACTATTGAAAACCTGGAAATCGAAAACTCGGAATATCCTTTTTTTGAAATTGAGGGTGCAAAAATATCCCGCCTGAAACTAAAGGGAAAATATTCCTTTCAATACGACAGCAATATAGAAATCGAAAATTCCCAGCTTGATACAAAAGATGCCTTCTGGCATTCAAAAAATATAACCGTAAAAAACAGCATAATTAAAGGGGAATATCTTGGCTGGTATTCCGAAAACCTTACCCTCATCAACTGCCACATTTCAGGAACCCAGCCCTTCTGCTACTGCAAAAATCTTGTTCTTAAAAACTGCACCATGGAAGGCTGCGACCTTGCCTTTGAAAAAAGCACCATACGGGCAGAAATCACCGGCAGCATAGACAGCATAAAAAATCCGCTGGGAGGAAAAATCCAAGCGGACTCAATCGGTAAAATTATTATGGAAGAAGGAATTGTGGATAGAGCGAAAACAGAGATTATCTTATCAACATAACTTGAGGTGATTTTTTTGCACCTCAAATTTATCACGACCACTAATACACCCTGCGATACATCTCCAGAATATCTTCCAGCCTGGTTTCTCTTGGATTGATAATTATGTTCCCGCTCTTCATGGCATCTTCTGCCATTTTCTGAATTACGGTTTCAAAGCGGCCTTTTTCTACTCCAGCTTTTTCAAGGCCAGCTGGTATTTCCAGTTTCTGGTTAAGAGCAGAAAGTTCTGTATGAAGCATTGACGGCTGAAAATTTTCTTTTGAAACAGGACTTTCGCTTACACAACGGTAAATCTGATAGTATTTTTCCAGCATACATGGATTTTTAGTTGAAGTTTCATTGAATTTTACAACTTCTGGAAGAATAATTGCATTTGCAACACCATGAGGAATATCAAAAATAGCACTAATAGGATGGCTCATTGCGTGCACATCACCAAGCCGCGCATGACTAAAGGCAATTCCCGCAAAAAGCGAACCCATAAGCATTCTTTCAGCGGCTGTCTTGTTTTTCCTGTCCTTTACATAATCCCTGATTGATTCTCCGATAAGTTCCAGGGCCCGTAGAGAAAACATTTCGGAAAAAGGACTTGCTGCCTTTGAAACATATGATTCCAGCGCGTGAACCATTGCATCAATTCCACATGCAGCCGCAGTTCCTTTTGGCACAGTGGAAATCAGTTCGGGATCAAGAATAGCATATGCAGGAAGAAGATAGTTTGAAGCAACTGACAATTTGTAATTTCTGCTGTGATCCGTAATAACGGAAAAAGCTGTTACTTCACTTCCCGTTCCTGCTGTAGTTGGAATTGCAATCATAGGAACCACAGGCCCCGGAACTTTTCCGCCGCCTTCGTAATCCGTAATTTTTCCGCCGTAAGTCACAAGAACGGCAACGCCTTTTGCAACATCAAGCGGCGAACCACCTCCGAAGGCCACAATAAAATCTGCCCCGCTTTCAACATAGAGCTCAGCAGCCGCCTCTACTGTTTCAACGGAAGGATTTGCTTCAGTGCGGCAGAAACTTACACTTTCAATTCCGGCAGTTTGCATCGCCTCGGAACACTTTGAAACCAGCCCGATTTTTTCAAGATGTGGTCCCGAAATAATCAGTGCTTTTGACTTTTTAAGCTTTGCGGCAACTTCCGGTAATTTCGAAAGAGAACCAGCTCCAAAAACGACATTCTGTGGAATTGAAAATGTAAAGTCCATATTATTTACTCCTGTACAGGCTCTATTTAAGCAACTACAGATTTGATGATTTCAAATGCCTTATCACAATCCGCTTCGGTGATGATAAGTGGTGGAATCATACGGATTGTATGAGCACCGATGGCAGTAATAAGAAGATGCTTTTCAAGACACTTGTGCTTTACATCAACTCCGCTTATGCTGTCATCAAATTCAACACCAACTAAAAGTCCCTGATGGCGAACTTCCTTTACATGCGGGAGAGTTTCAAGCTTTGCCGAGAAGTAGTCTCCCATTTTTTTTGCGTTTCCTGCCAAATCCCTGTCCAAAAGTTCATTGACTTCGGCAAGGGCTGCAGCACAACTTACTGGATGTCCGCCAAAGGTAGTTCCGTGACTTCCGGCTGAAAAGGCTTTTGCAACCTCTGCACTTGCACAGATAGCACCAATAGGCATTCCGCCGCCAAGAGCCTTTGCCATAGATACAATATCCGGCTTAATTCCGTAATTCATAAAGCTCATTACAGCACCAGTTCTGCACCAGCCGGTCTGAACTTCATCAATCAAAAGAAGCATTCCTTTTTCATCGCAGAATTTGCGGAGACCCTGCATGAATTCCTTTGTAGCAGGATGTACACCACCTTCGCCCTGTACAGGTTCAATCATGATTGCGATTGTATTTTCTGTACATGCGTTTTTAAAGGCTTCCAGGTCGTTGTAAGGAGCGTAAGAAAATCCGTATGTCATCGGACCAAAGCCAACCTGACATCCGTTTCCCGGCTGACCAGTTGCACTCATTGCACCAAAGGTTCTTCCATGGAAGCCCATTTTTGCGGTTACAATGTGATATTTGTTCGGACCGTATTTTTCGATTCCGTATTTTCGTGCCATCTTAATCATAGCTTCGTTTGCTTCTGTGCCGGAGTTCTGATAGAAAATCTTATCCATTCCGATTGTTGTACAAATCTTTTCTGCAAGAAGCGCCTGAGGAATTGTGTAAGGATAGTTAAAGGTATGCATTACATCCTGAACCTGATCGATTACTGCATCCACAACCTTCTGGTTACAGTTACCCGCGCTGTTTACAGCAATACCGGCATAAAAATCCAGGTATGGTTCGCCTTTCTCATCGTACACATACTGATCCTTTGCTGTTTCGGCAATAAAATCAAAACGCTCATAGGTTTCAATCATATATTTTGAAACCTTGTCCTTAATGTCCTGTGCTGTTAATCCTGTGTCCTTAAGTTTCATATATTCCTCCTGTGTTAATCAACATCTTGCTGGTATACCCGTTTTTTAAATTAAGTCTTTTACTTTAAGAAGATGTTTTACCATCTCTACACAACCTTCAATTCCGACTTTTTCACTGTTTAGGGTGAGGTCGTAATTGACCGGATTTGTCCAATAATTTCCGCCTGTGTAATATTCATAATAATCCGCGCGGAATTTATCGGTCTGGGTAATTGTTGCTGCCGCAACCTCAGCAGTTACACCCATTTTTTCCATTGTCCGTTTAAGGCAAAATGCCCTTGGTGCTTCAATGTACACGCTTACAACCCTTGGATTTCCCCGAAGAACATAGTCTGCGCATTTTCCAACGATTACACAGCTTTCTGTTTCTGCCAGGTTTTGAATAATCTTGCTCTGATACTCAAAAAGTTTGTCGTCGCTCACAAATTTTTCATTTCTGGCAATATAGCTTTTTGCCTTTGGAAGCCCCTTCAGAAAGCTCGAAAAACCTCCCTTATTCCGGATTTTTTCATCAACTTCGCGGAAAAGTTCTTCATCAAGACCTGTCATTTGGCTTGCCAGCGTAAGAATTCGGTTTTCATAACAATGAATTCCAAGTTCCTTTGCAAGTTTAGAAGCTATTTCCTTACCCCCGGTTCCAAAGCCACGGGCAAAGGTTACTACATAATGTTCCTGTTCTTTTTCTGCCATTTCTTACCTCTTTATTAGCCTGCCAGATATCTTTTTAAGAATTCTCTGGACCTTGGATTTGACGGATTAGAAAAGAACTTTTCCGGAGCTGCATCTTCTGCAACATATCCCTGATCCATAAAAATTGTTCTTGTACTCACATCCCGGGCAAATCCCATTTCGTGGGTTACAATCACCATTGTTAATCCCGTCTTTGCAAGTTCCTTCATGGTATTCAGAACTTCTCCAACCATTTCCGGGTCAAGCGCAGAAGTCGGTTCATCAAAGAGAAGAACTTCCGGATTCATGCAAAGGCTTCTTGCAATTGCAACCCTCTGCTTCTGACCACCACTAAGCTGAGCAGGCTTTGCATTGATATAGGGAGCCATTCCAACTTCCTTAAGATGCTTGATTGCCCGCTGAAATGCTTCTTCCTTTGAAAGATGAAGTACCTTTCGTGTTCCGAGCATGCAGTTTTCAAGCACCGTATAGTTATTGAAAAGATTAAAGGACTGAAAACACATACCAACCTTTGACCGGAAAATGTTTACTTCCTTCTGAACGTCCCTCACTTCTTTTCCGTGAAAGAGAATTTTTCCGCTTGTCTGCCGCTCCAGTTTGTTGATGCAGCGAAGTAAGGTGGACTTACCGCTACCGGAAGAACCGAGAATGCAAATGACTTCTCCCGGTTCAATATCTATATCAATTTTTCTAAGAACTTCGTGCTTCCCAAAGGATTTGCTTAAATTCCTGATTTCAATTATCTTCTCTGCCATTTTGTGCCTCCACTGATTAATCAGCGTCCTTCAAGTATTCAACTGCAAGAACATAATCTTTTTTGTCTTCCAGGCGCTTTTCCATAACGTTGAAAAGCTTGTTGAAAACAAAACACAGAACAAAGTAAACGGCCGCAATTACAAGATATGATTCAAAGTACTTGTAATAGTTTCCGCCAACGGTCTTTGCTGCCATGAACAACTCTTTTACGGCAATAACATTCAAAACCGAAGTCATTTTTAAGTTTGTAAGAAATGTATTTGCCATTTCAGGAATGATATTTTTAAAAGCCTGAGGAAGAACAACATAAAGCATTGTTTTGATAGGGCTCATTCCCATCGCCCAGGCACCCTCCCTCTGTCCTTTATCAATTGAACTGATACCAGCCCGGACTGTTTCTGCCATGTAAGCCCCGGTGTTCAAAACAGTAACCAGAATACCGGCAAAAACTGGTGTCATATGTGCTCCAAAAGCTGTCTGGCGCAATCCGTAATAAATAATCATTGCCTGAACAATCATTGGTGTATCACGGAAGATTTCAACATAAAAAGTCGAAATGATTTTCAAAAAGCGCATAAGAGCTTTTTTCAAAGGATTATCATGCTGGTTTATCTTTGTATCCTGAATAACACCAATTAAAAATCCAAGAACAAATCCCAGAATTGTGCCGACCACGGCGATATAAAGTGTAATCCAGGTACCTTCTATAAACATGTCAGCGTATTTCTTTGCCAGAAAAAATACCCATCCAAATGTAGTTGTAGGACTTGATTCCATTTTATTTCTCCCGTAAAATCACCGCACAGGCGGTGATTTTCTACTTAGTTTGCAGCAGGCTGCTGTGTAATTGCTTTTTCCATCAAAGCATCCATCTTTGCTTTATCGTTCCATCCAAGTTCATCCATTGCCTTCTGAAGCTTGTCACGGAGTGCTGTATCCGTCTTACGTGTTGCGATACAAACATTTACCATAGGACCGTCTCCCACAAATCCATCTTTCTTATCAAGCTGTATAATTTTAAGGCCCTTGTTTGTCATCATGGCACTCTGAGCTGTTGGAAGATCCACAATTGCAACATCAGATACATCATTTGAAACGGCCATAAAACATTCAGAAGTTGTTTCATAGTTACCGGTTTTTACAGCGCCTGAAATCTGATCCAAAAGAGGAATCCACCCTGTACCGAGCTGAGTAGTAACACGAACTCCCTTTCCGGCCATATCACTGAGCCCCTTTACGCTTTCATAAGGTCCACCGGCTTTTACAACGATACAGTTGTCGCGATAGTAGTATGGTGAAGTAAAGGAATAAGCCAGTTCTCGTTCTGCAGTTCTACCCATACCGGCGATAATACAGTCATAATCACCTACATCCATGCTGATTCCGATTGAAGACCATTCACTCTTGTGAATTTCCAGATCCATTCCCAAATGATCCGCAAGCATTTTTGCAACAGCTACGTCATAGCCGTAGGCGTAGTATTTTTCCTTGAAAATTGGAACAGCTGGTGTTCCATCAGGAGTTTTATCCGAAGTTTGAGTCCAGTTAAATGGTGCATAAGCACATTCCATTCCGACTTTTAGCACAGGCTTTGAAGATGTTGTTTTCTTTCCCTTACAACCCAAAAGACTTAATGCTGATACTATGGCAAATGAAACTGCCACTGTTCTTACAATTCTTGATTTTCCCATTTTGTACCTCGCTAAAGTAATTTAAAAAAAATAAAGACGCTCCGGACTTTTTATTTCCAAAGCGTCTTTGCTTTTGATGTTTCTAAGATATCGAACTAATACTCTTTCTTCATTGTGTATTATGCACAATCATACTATGCAAATTATACAAACATCATCCTTTTTACATAAATACAATTCAAAAGGTCAAGGAATTCAGTGTAATCATCCAAGGAAAATCCAAGAAGTTCTTCAATTTTGTTAAGCCGGTACTGCATGGAATTTCTGTGAATAAATAAATCATCGGCAGTGGCAGAAACTGAAAAACCGTTAAGATAATACGCCCAGCAGGTTTCTACAAGATCAGTTCCATTGGCATTGTCATAGGCTTCAAGAGGAAGTAGTTTTTCTGTGCAATAGTCAAGTATTTCTGACTGATTTCCACTGTTGAACATAAATTTATACAAGCCAAGCACACTGGCACTGATTACTTTTTTGTTACGGGAATGAGGAAGATAATCTTTCTTTGGAATAAGATTCTTTGCCTGCTGATAACTTTTTGATAAATCTGCAGGATTTGAACAGACCGGTCCAAGAATGCAGGTACTTCTTATCAGCCCCTTGAAGCGGGGAAGCTCATCCAGATTTTTAAGAACTTTTTCTATTTCCTTTTCAGCAGACTTATCCGACTTTTCTTCAAAAAGCAGAACAAATTTGTTCAAAAATTTCATAAAAAGCGGATGACATTCCATATTTTCTACGTCGCGGTTCAGGCAGTTTGCATAATATTCATAATTATGTTCATCCGTTTCAAGATTTAAGCCGTAGATTCGGTCAACAACAATAATGCCAACCCTGTAAGGTTTTGAAAAATCCAGATTAAACTGCGCTGAAATTTTTTCTACATAGCGCTGATTGATATCATAGCCAAAAAGCAGATTATAAAGATAATCGCCGGTCTTTTTAATTTTAATTTCGTCAGCCAGAAGGATTTTACCAATACTTTGGTCAATATCCACAAAGCTGGCTCCTTTCCACCGGATATAAAAAAGGGGAAGATTTATTTCGTTTGCCCAGTCAATCAGCTCCGATGGTAATTTTTCCCTGTCTTCCATTACGGAAACGCCCAGTCCGCTAATTCCAAGTTCGAATAGCTCATGAGATGTAGAAATAACTTCTTCCATATCAAAGCGGACATAATCAACGACAATAAGGGCAAAATTTCCCCGGCTCATGTGGTCTTCGTATGGTCTTGTCTGACAAAGATAGGTCCAGGATACAACCCGGTCCAGTCCATTTTCGCCCGCAACCAGTTCCACACCGTCAAGATTAAGCTTTAAAATATCTTTACAGGTTATCATTTTTTTCCGCCGGTTACTTCACCAGCATTACCAGCATGACAATCAACCCAATAATTACCAGAACCGCAATACCTATCAGGATTATCATTTTTGTATCTAAGCCGAACAATGAATTAGATTTTGCAATGCGCACTGGTTCTCTAACAGGAGCGGCTTCGTATGATTTTTCGCTGACTTCTGGTTCTGCAGGAGTAAATGTTTCTTCCATCGTGTCTACTTCTGGAGTTTGAATTTCTTCCGGAGTTTCATTTGTTTCATTTGTTTCGTAAACTTCAGAAACCGGTTCATTAAAAATATGCGGAATTATGATAATGCTTCCTTTCCAGTCTTTATAAGACGAAGAAAGTCCGATATGTTCAAAGCGACCTTCAAAAACCGTTTTTACTTCGTTTTCAAAAGTTCTGTCAAAATAGCTGTGCTTTTCGTAATTATTTGTGTTCCAGTAACAAATCTTTTCTGCAAGCAATTTTGCCTGTTCCGGTGAATAATTGAATGCGCTTTCAAGATATCCGCGAATAATTAGCTTAAGACACTTGAATGTATCAACTGTTGCTGTGTGACCAATCAAAAGTACGTCGGCACCCCGCTTTGATCCACTATAGATTCGTGCTGAACTGTATTTATAAGCAGGATTTCCCTTGTTGTAAGGGTTTGGATCATTCTGAACTTTTTCCTGGTAGCGAATACCATTTCCAAGGCGGCGACCAATATCCATAATCTGAACAGCTGTGTTTATTTCACTCGGAGCATATCCGCCGGTCCATTCTTCATAAGTTGTCGAGTTTGAGTTTTCTACAAAATCTTTATCAAAATCAGTAATTTCTGTGGCAGCTGCACCAAAACTAAAAATAACTGCCAAACCTAATGCAAAAATAAGTTTTTTCATCAAAATTTCCTCGCTCAGTCAGATTTTCGGAAGGAGGAAAAAAATATTTAGCGATTTATAAAAAAAATATGTTGTAAGTCCGAATGTCGAATTTTGTAGTTTTTCTAATAAAAAAGGCACTTATGTATACAATTATGTCTTATTTTTTATACTACTTAACACTTTTTATAACTCACCTACTCCTTGTACATTTGTTTAAATCCTTATAGAATTAGGCAGTTTTAGGAATCATCATGGAAAAGAAGGAACCTTTCTATAAAGACGGCTTAAATTTCGCCTGCGCACGCTGTTCATTTTGCTGCGGACATTCACCGGGATTTGTTTACCTTTCTAAACGGGATTTGGATGCCCTCTGCTCATATTTTAAAATGACAGTTTCCGAATTCGTGCTAAAATATTGCCGCTGGGCGGATTATTACTATGGAACTCAGGTTCTGGCTTTAAAAGAGCAGAAAAATTACGATTGCATTCTGTGGAATAACGGCTGTACTGCCTACGAAGGCCGACCAATTCAATGTTCAACCTGGCCCTTCTGGTCATGGATGATAGAAGACCGTAAAACCTGGGATGAATGTGCCCAAGAGTGCCCGGGAATGAATAAAGGCCGACTCTGGACTTTTGAAGAAATCGAGAAAAATCGAAAACAGTACGAAAATAACAAACCTCTTTACCGCGAAGAAGTTGAAAAACTTATGAATCAGTAATTCACTCGAATTCCAGCGGGACTGTTTCTTCGAATCGAAGATAATACAGTACGCAATTTATTTTTCCCGGGTGCGGTAAAATATCTTCGGCGGCTTTTCGGTAACAGTCTTGCTGAGCCGCATGAATTTCTGGTTCTATTGTCTGATCGGTTTTGTAATCTACCAGCGTATATGAACCGTCTGCATTTTCGAATATCAAATCGATTGAACCGCGGAAAAGAGTTTTTTCACTGTAATACTTAAACTCATATTCAGGGCGGATAAATCGTTCCGCTTTTTTTGCTTCGCAAAGAGCTTTATACAAATCAGATTTTTTAAAGCCCTGACACATTTTCACACAAGTTTCAACAACTTTTGCTTTGTCCGCATCTTCCAGATTTTTGAAAAATTTTGCAGCAGGCTCATACTTTTCAATATCAATGCCCTGCACCATTTTGCACAAAAAGTCGTGAACCAGAGTACCAAAATCAACCCATTTGAAATTCCTGAAGTCAAGTTCATCCGGATTTTCAACAGTCGCTTTATCTTCTATATAACTATCAACACCAGAATTATATTTTCTCAAAAGCACAGTAAGTTCGGTGTATTTATCTGCATTTTCATGGCTGCCAGAATTCTTTAACATCTCTGCCCCGCCTTCAATCTTACTTGGCTGCTTTCGCAAAATCCCATGAATCGAAGAATCAAACGGTTCCCTGACAAGGCAATTCTTTTCCAAATTCTCTATCGTTTTAATTCTTACAGAATCGTTATTCTCTCTATCCCTTGGAAGCTCTGAATATTTTACCGGCTTAATTCCCTGATAATCAAAAGGAGCGCCATCAGCAAAGACAGGCTCTTCCAGCGCGTAGTCAATTTCATCGGCAGCCTTCGGATAGAATTTATACACCATATCCGAAATAAGCCGAAAGTTTGTAGCACTGGTATCCTTTTCATCTATTCTTCCATAAATGTATGCATCTGTTATGGCTCGTGTAACAGCAACATAAATGACGCGCCGGAATTCTGCCAGTTCCTTTAATTCTTCGATTTTTTCTTCGCAGGTATTAAAATAATTTGAAGCACTGCTGTCTGGCTTTAATGAAATTCCTGTATTTTCAGAATAATGATACTTTGTTTTTTCAGCATTTGCTCTGTAATTTGAACAACCCAAAATAAATACATGCTTAAACTGAAGACCCTTACTTTTATGGATTGTCATAATCTGAACAGCGTGACTGCGTTCAAGAGGATATTTTACATCCGCAGCATCCAGATCAGAATCCGAGTTTTGCAAGAACTTTTTAAGATTTGCAAGCTCATCGATGAACCAGGAAACATTTTTTCCATTTTCTTCTGTTGTTCGAGCAAGCTCAAAAATCATGTCGAAATGTTCGGAACACAACTTTGCATTTGGATTGAGCATGGTTTCATATTTGTACCCTTTATTGTGCCATAATTCGCTCAAGGTTCGGGTAATCGGCTGTTGAAGAACAATTTTATGGTAAGATTCAAATTCTTTTCTGGCGAAAATAAATTTTTCAAACTCACCTTCAGAAAGTTCTGCTTTGATTTCTTCATCGTATTTTGTTTCAAAAGGATTAAAAACAAAAGGCTTTTCACCAAATGACCGGAAGCTTGTATCAATCAGATGCGAAAGAATTATTTCTGTTGAATTTTCCAAAAGCCCGCAAAATGGAGAACATAAATAACTTGCAAAGGTTGTTGTGTCAGAAGGATAAACGCAGAGACGCAAAAAATTGTAAAAATCGTTTATTATTCCCTCTTCAAAAATGTTCTTGAACTGATCCACTTGGAACGGAATATTGAACAAACTTAAATACTTAACGAGACTATCTCTGTTAGAACGCGAACGGTCAAGAATCGCAAAATCATCCCATTTCCATTCAGTTTTTGGTCGGGCGGCAAATTCCTTTTCGGCTGTCTCGCTGATTTTTTTTGCAATGTCGTAAGCAATCTGCTCTGACTTTGGAATAAAAAATACAGCTTCCGATGGATTTTGATTAATAAGCTTTTCATTTATAAAGCGCACATGAAGAGGTACATTTTTGCTGTTCAAGGCAGGAAGCTCCGGAAGTCCGTTCTTTTCTGCATTTTTAGAATAATGTGCTTCAAAATCAATGTCATCCTCGATGAAAATTCCGTTTTGATTTTTAAAAAATTCATTGAAAACGCGGATAAGTTCCGGGGTTGAACGGTAATTGAAATTCATAAAAATATGCTTATTTTCTGTTGTAAGCCGGTTAAAAACAGAAACATCTGCATTACGGAATTTGTAAATTGACTGCTTTTCATCACCAACAAAGAACAGTTTTTCGCCATCGCGTTTGTCTGCAATCTGGTCGTGCAAAGATTCCGGATTCATACTGTCGATATGAATCACACACGGCTCTTCCCCTGGCTTTGATTCAAATTCCCCTCTTTTGAGCGAAAGGAGATACAATAAATCCCGATTTTTAGAGTTATTGTCCTGGAATTCATCAATCATAATTTTTTTGTAGGCATTTTTTTCATTATTGCGGATATCTTCGTTTTCCAAAAGAATTTTCAACGCAAGTTCCGTAACATCGCCAAAAGTGAGCGCACTTGAAATTCGTTTTTCCTGATTAACCTCAGAAAGAAAGCGGTCATAGAAATTCATCATTGAACGCAATTCTTTATATTTCCGCATAAAGGCATATATTTCAGAAAATTTTCCTTCCAGAGCCTTTGTCTTTTCACTTAACGTATTTTTTACATCTTTTATTGCGCCTGTTGTAGAAATACAAGTATTTGCCTGCTCAAAAAAATCTTCAAGCAGATTTCCCTGTTCTTTGATTATCTGATAATTTTCTTCAAAATCGTTTACAGAAAGCTTTACAAGTTTTCCGGAAATTTCTCTTGCATCGTTAAGAAAATTATTTACAAGAGAAAGCCACAACTGCTTGTCGGGTTTATCTTTTCCCTTACACAATTCAATAGAAGTTTCTACAGAATTTATTGCATCAAAAATTGAATCCGAGCGGTTTTCAGTAAAAAGTTCATTCCATCTTTTTATTATGATTTCTTTCTGGCGTT
>CAMHIV010000038.1 GCA_946185185.1 uncultured Treponema sp.
TATTTGTACCTATCTTGAATGTTCTGAATATAACATCCTTATTCGTTGTATTGTCATCATAATAAGCCATATACACACTAGCACCAGCAGTTGTTGTGGAATTTCCTTTAACGGCCATTCTCAAATTCTGGTAACGACCAATCAAATTTCCATTTCCGTAACTTACTCTTTCAAGAGCTATTGCATTATTATTGCCATTATAAGAGTAAACTCCGTCATAACCATTATAACCAGTTCCTCCTGCCCATCCATCAGTATAATAATTGTTATTCCATCTATGGTCTTCTGCATAATCATTATAGATTACATCTATTGTGGCATTATTATAATTATAAACGGTCGCATGAATATACTTACCAGCTTCATCCTTTACCATTACCATTTGATCCATATTGATTCCACCTTCCAGATAGGTAATATCAGTATAAGAACCATCTTCCCCGCTAAACTTAGTTCTTTGCGGTTGATAACAAGAAGGTATATAGAAAGTAGGTGCATATTTTGTAGCACCGTTTAAGTCTACATAGGCAAATACAGGGTCATCTCCATCCATAAGCATATCCGGATAATAACCATTTTTTAAACCTGTAGACTTCATATCCCACATCAACAGATATCTGTCATCCGTAAGCATAATATTCTTTGTTGTGTAATAATCTGGTTCGCGGTTATATGCGCTCTGGTAATCAAAACTGTTACCATCATTTACAGCATTATTATCCGTAAGCTGTACGCCACTTGAATTCTTTGCCGTACCGTATGAACCATTATTATTAATGTTATTAAGAGTTCGAACTCCGTTTACAAATACTTCAAGGTAACCGCTCTTTGGAATAATATTTTCAATACAGAACTTCTTATATCCACACTGGGCAGTTGTCTTTTCACCTTTCTCATCTGTAAGAGTTGAAGTTAACTCTTCGCCATAAGAAGCCTGAGCTGTAGTTGTAGAAGTTACGGCTGAACTACTTACTACTCGAACACCATCATCATCAGGATTCAAGTTAAATCCTTCCACTGTAATAAATAACTGATGGTAAGTTGCTGCACTTTCACTGGCTGCATACATAATACTGTACTTACCACTTGCAGAACGAATATTCGTATTCTTAAGTCCAGATTTACTTCGCTGTGAAGTAGTAATAGATTTAATATACGGAACAACATCCATTCTGTAGTATGGAGTATTGTCGCTAGAATATGCTTCGCCGGAAGTAGAAGTTGTACTTCTTGCAGAAGGTTTTGCAGTATAACTTGCAATAGCTGTTCCAGCTGCATTCAAGGTTGGAGTTCCGCGGTCTTTTGCCTGAACTTCTACAGCAATGTTTGTTCCTGCCTGACTTGTAATTTTTGCAGTATTTATTGCAAGCTTGAATGTTACAATATTCTTTTCAGTTTCTTTATCTGTCTCTTCAGTTACAGAAACAACTTCTACACCCTGAGTTTCCAAATCAACAGATTCAGATTTCCATATACCACCTTCTCGATATGCAAAACGAGCGAAGCCATTTCCAAAGGTTCCAGATGCACTTGTTGCAAGTCCAGGGAAGCTCAAATAAAGTTCGTTTACAAGAACATTATCGTCTGCCTGACCTTCAATGTAAATTGTACCAGAAACTTTAGGGTCTGCGTCGTATTCGTCATTCTTATCGGCAGCGGCAACATTAGCTGTATAAGCAGCTGTTTTCTTCCAATCGTCTTCCAATTCAATATGACCGGCAGCAGTAGAACCTGAATAATATACACTGCTCTTTCCTGAACCTGTACCAGTCCAGTAGAATGGACGAATCTTTGCATTTGGAGCTTCACCGTCGTACAGTGCAACATTCATACGAAGAAGGAGTTCAGAACTGTTACTGTCGGTTCCTGGTGTAGTACCATCCGTAGAATCCCAGATAGTAAATCTAAAGTCTTTTTCTGCGTCGGCAGTAACCTTTGACATCAATTGAGCAGCTGTAAGTACAATTCTTGTTGTACTTGTATCACGAACAGACTCATCACCACCATGGTTTGTATTCAGTTCTACATAATCCGAATCAGAATCATCTGCAAAAGCAGCATCCGTAGTATTTTTTACAGCATAAGTATAACCAACACCGTTATTACCACCTACAATTTCCGGAACGATATAAGAAAGACCCTTTATAGTCATTACAGAATCTCCGCTCAATGTTTCGTAATCAGAACCATTATTTGGAATTGCAAGCTTGTAAACCTTATTTCCATTTGGACGCTGTCCGTTTACAGTTACTCCGGATATTTTATTCAAACCATTCGTTGCAAAAAGACCAGAATATGAATTTACATATTCATTTGTTGAGATAACATCATCACCATTTCGGTCTGTAGCAAAAGTTACACCGGCAATTCTTGGGCGGTTATTAGAAACACGACCATCATAAGAAGCTTTTGTAAGATTACCGGCCTGATCAAATGCCACAAAGTTTACCTTTACAAAACCATCTTTTATATTCTTTGAATTGATAGAACAAACCCACTGAGCATTGGTGCTAAGATAATAATCAACCATCTTATCATCATCATCATTGTCAATATTGTTATCCGCATCATTGAAAGTTGTAGTTACACCAACTTCCTTAACGGTGTTATCAATTACCTGAGCGATTGCAAAATATGCATCCACTTTTGAAGAACTGGTGAATGTTGGCAAATCTTTATTAACATATACCTTTGAACCAGATACGCTTTCTATACGGTAAATCATTCCATCCAATTTACACAAACCGCCGGCACGTACATTTGCAGGAGCTGTAGAACCAGAAAGACTGATTTCTTTACCACTTGTCGTACAGTCTGTTGCCTTACGCCAATAAAGTCCATCAGTAGAATCCTGAACGACTTTTACACTATCACTGTATGCGTCTCCGGTTTCATATACATTGGCATCACCAGCAGACCCCTGAGAAATCATAGGATCAATAACATAAGTTTTTCCGCCGGAAGTTTTTGTAAAGCTGAATGCAATGCGCTCAAATCCACTCTGATTTGCACTTGCAGAGGAATCTTCTTTTAGAGTTCCTCTTATTTCATAAGTTCCATCCGACTGAACAATTGAGTTAGTTTTTCCGGATTCAAGAGTTGTACAATCAAATACAGGAGCCTTATTATCATAATTCAAAGTGATTGTAATCGGCGTAGATTTATCATCCTCGGCGCCTTCGTACGCTGTAATTTCATAAATTTCGGTGCCGAATTTATCTTCTTCATCCGTACCAACAGGCATCTTTAAAGTTTTATTCTTGTAAGATTCACCAGCTGGTTCAGTCGTATCGGCTATGTAGCTGGCATCAATATTACCAACTGTTACGCCATTCTTAGAAACCGTAACCTGCTTGATACCACTGTCATCTTCAATACTTCCTTCAAGCCACCATTTTCCGGAAATCCACATATTATCTGTATAAAGACGAGAAGCTTTTACACCACCAGTTCTAGCATCATTGTTATTGTATTGAACAAGCTTTAATGGCTCTTTATTTCCAAATACCGGAGATCCTGGATCAAGAGTGAATGGAACAACAACAGGCTTACCGGCTTTTTTGTACGTTGCAGAATTATTTACTGCATAAACCCGGATTGCCATATCCCTGTTTTTATCCTTTCCTTCACTATCTTTAAGATTGAATTCCTTGTATTTGTTTATAGGACGATTCCAGCTGTTTGTTCCGCTGGCTTTTACACCTCTTATTTTTGTGCCATCACCCAACTCTACTTCTGAGATTAAATATTCAGCTTCAAGGGTTGACTTCAAATCTCCTGCAGCATTGATAAGAGCTGTCAATTCATCTTCCCAAGCTTCGTTGAATTCTGTTTCATAAGAAAGATCAATCTGAATAAGAATATCTTCTATTGCAACAGAAGTGTCAGAAATACTTGCAGAACCAGTTACACGTACCGTTCCACCAACTTTGCCGTTTGCATCAGGATAAGAAACTTCATCAATAGAAGGAATGTCTCCCTGAGTATAAACATTTATATATCTGATAGATGCAGGAGTACCACTATTTCCTAGAGAATCTTTTGCGTATGCCCAGATATACAATGGCTTTTCTGTTACGTTAGAAGGTATTTCGTCTTCATATTCCCAGGCTGTTTTTACAAAGCTGTTAAAGAATTCCATGTGAGAATAATCAGTTGCCGTAGAAATTCTATCGTCAAAATTAATTATCCATGAGCTTGCAGACAAAGAAGATGCAGAAGTACCATCTCTGGAAGCAAGAATATCTGTATAAGAAGACGGTGCATCTGTATCATTCTTCGAGAATCCTAAATATATAGACTGTACAGAAGAATCATCATCTGCTGCACCCATAATTGAATTTGAACCCGTTCCGTAGAAATAAATTCCATTAGAATTTGGAGATTTAATTTCTACTGTTGGTGCCTGGTTATCAATATCCACTTCCTGCTTAACAGTCAGACTATTTGTTGCCTTATCGGTTGCAATGATTTCAAGTTGCTGCTTAGAAAGATAGCCTGTGTAACCTGTCAAATCAATTGAATACAAAGCGTAATAGTTTTCTTTGTCAGTTTCAGAAACTGATTCAAAGGCTTTTGTTACGTGAGTGCTGATTCCTGCAAGTTTTACAGCAACAGATTCAATTCCGTTTGGATCGTTTGCCTTTACGAATACATAAAGTGTTGATTCCGGTCCACCAAGTTTTTCCAGAGTAGAAACTACTTTCCATGTTCCGCCATCCGGAGTAATTGTTCCTCCGGCTTTTAATGTAGTTACAAGTGCATCAAAATTAGCCTGATTGCTTACAAAATTTGTTACACCTTTTGTATTTACCACATATGCAGCAACCGGAACCGTAGGATTGTTCCAGTCAAGCTTTGAGTAAAGTATCGTCTTGTAATTTGCACTTTCTCCAAGAACAACATTATTGTACTTTAATTTTGGCGCAGTAATATCATTTACGGCACTTGCAGACGAAATAAAGTCCCCACCTTCAGCATCAATTACCCTGAAGTAAATATCCATTGGTCCTTCAGAAGTAAATTCTACAGTCCACATTCCGCTGGAAGTGCTGTAAATGCTGTCTCCCCAGTCAGAATCTTTTGTAGGTGCTGTAGTACCGGCTGTAAGAGCAAGCATATAAACTTCTGCAACACCATCACTATCAGTTACGGTACCGGTAATCTGACTGCTCTTAATCCAGATTCGGTTTGCATCTGCTGAACCAATAGAAGCGGTAAACGGTACGTTAGGGAAAATAACAACCGGTCTGTCGTTATCCTGGCTCACTTTAATCAAATGAGTTGACGTATCGTGTTTAGTTACGTTTCCGGCTTTATCTGTGAATATTACGGCGATGTAATATTCTTTTTCGTCGTCGTATTTTTCTGTGTCAAACTTGAGTGACCAGTCGCCGGCGTTGTAAGTTTCATTTGAAACAGATGCATCACTAGCTTTTGCCCATGAACCGGAAGTCTTTTCTTTTATCCACAATTCAGGCAATACAGAAGAGTCGAGATTTGCATCCGATACAGTTCCCTTAATAGAAATCTTTTTATCTACAGTCTTTCCTGATATTGGAGAAGAAATTGCTACAGAAGGAGCTGTTTTATCCACAACAAATGTTGCAGCATTAACCGCAGTTGAATAGTTTCCGGCAACATCCTGTGCACGAATATAAAGCGTGTGAGTTCCATCTGAGAGAGTGTCTCCAACAGAGTATGTAAATACATTCGAAGCGGAAGCCAAATCAGCAGCTGTAATTTCTGCAATCTTTGATGACTCATCCACACCATCTGTTGTTCCAAGGTAAATTGCCTTTATACCACTTGTTAATTCTGCGTCTATTGGAGAATCAGCGGCTGTTACAATAAATTTAATTTCTCCGCCGGCACCAAGCACAGTTCCATTTTCGAATGCTGTCGTTCCGTCAGATTTTTTAGTTTCTACACTTACAGTTGGCGCAATTGTATCCACATACAAATGAAGTGCACCAAGTTGTGCTTCGTTACCAGCTTCATCCGTTGCTTTAAGGGTAAAGGAATTATCACCATTTGCAAAAGTTCCAGAGAAGGCAAACCGCTTATTCATCTGCGAACCTGCATCTGTTCCATTAATATCCAAATATATGCTCTGAAGGTGATCTTCTTCTACTTCACCAGCAATAGTAAGCTGAGTCTGAGTAAACCAGTTTACAGGCTTATCATCAGAATCTACAACACTAATTGAATAACCTGCATCGCCATCCGCATCAACAAAGTATTTTTCGCCGCCGTTAACAATAAGTTTTGTAACATCAGCTTTGACATGTTTAGCATTATCGTCGGAAGCATATTCCTTGAAAACAGGCGCTGTTGTATCAACCTGATATTTTATATTGACCGTAGAAGTTCTGCCAAATTTGTCTGTTACCTGGTAAGTTCTTTCTCTTGTTTGTCCTGAGGCAGTATCAGTTTCGCCGGTTACATTATCTGTCCATTTTTCATCTGCAGCATTATACAAGTTATCCCCTGTTGGAGCATTACCAGAAAGCAGATAAACAGAAGCAACTGCAGAATCATCTGATGCGGTTCCCTCTACAGCAAAGCTGGCAGCAGCAAACATACCGCCACTGTAAGTGTTTCCACCAAGAGAAGATACAAGAATAGTAGGAAGCTGTACATCGTAAGCAAAATTTACAATTCCGCTATTTGTTGAAGTTCCTTCATAAATAACAGGAGTTGTATTTATATCTGTAATCTTGAACTTAATTGTGTGTTCGCCACTAGTTAAAACAGAAGGTGTTGTAATTGTTGACAAATCAATTGAAACTGATTTTGTCGTCATCGCAGCTTCGGAAGCACCCTTTGTATAAACCGTTGTATAAGCACCATCGTCAATAGAGTATTCAACCTTAGCAATTCCATCGTCGTCAGATGCAGAAGCATATATTGTTGTACTTCCAAGCCCGAACAGGTTATCTTTTGCTTCAGCCCCAAGAGTCATGTTAGAGAATGAAACTTCCGGAATATCCGTGCTCTGATCAATGTAAACAGGTTTTGCTGCTACTTCCTGGTTTCCTGCTTCATCAACTGCAACCGCAAGAATCGTTAATTCATGGTTATCTGTGTATTTTGTTGTATCAATTGTAGTTGACCAGTTATATCCGGCAGAGCCATCAAACTGCGCAATCTGGTAATAAGTTGCGGTATTATATGTAATTTCGTTTACTGTACCGGCATCAGAAGCTTTTTCGCTTGTATAAAGTGTTACAGTGCCCAATGCATTTTCATCGCCGGCAGTTCCTGTTACGGTAACAGTACCGTTTACATTTTCTTTGTCATTCTTTTCTACAATTGGAGTTACATTTGCTATTGTAACAGTTGGGGCATCTGTATCGATTTTGATTGTTGCGATATTTGTATAACTTTCATTTCCATCGCCGTCGTTAGCGGCATCCTTTGCAGTAACTTTAATAATGTAGTTTCCGCTGGAAAGTCCCGCAAGATAAGTCTGATTAATTGTTACGCTATAATATGCTTTCTTTGAACTTGCATCCGGATATTCTGTTGTCGCCGTAATCACACTTGTAACCGTACCTACGCTACCAGTAACAGGCTCACCATCAATTGTTGCTGTAACAGGACCTTCTGTCGGGTCTTCATTTTCTGAACCCAAAATAAATCCAGCCCCGGAATCGGATACAAAATAATTCGAACCAGTAATAGTCACAGCAGCTTCTGTATTTGTAAGTTTTTCTACAGAAGCAACCTGATTAAATGCAGGTGCAGTTGTATCAACATTCAGAGATTTTTCAACAACTTCAGCAAAGTTTCCAACGTTATCCACAGCAAGAAGACGCAGTTTATTTGTGCCAGACGAAGTACTTTCCTTAAAGCCGCTCAAGTTTACTTTAAATGCATTTTCATAACTTGTTGAAACAGCTGTATCGTTTTCATCCGCTTTTATAGTAAATGATTCAGTAAGATTTGCTTCAAATTTGCCGGTTGCCAAAGTTTCGTAATTTGAACTGTCCATAGCTGTAAGAGTTGAACCGGTTGGAATAATCTGGTAGTAAACTGCCTTAATTCCACTTCCTTCTTCTGTGAAGCAGCCCTTTACTTCCATCATTGTGCTCTTTCCGTAAGTACCAACTTTGTATTTTCCGGTATTAATAAGGAAAAGCATATCCTTATCTTTCCAGTTCAAAGCGCTGTTCAACGCAGGTTTTACGGTATCAAGAGTAATTGTTACTGTTTGTACGGCAGAAACGTTTCCAGCCATATCAGAAGCAGTAATTTCTACGGTAGCGATATTTCCATTTTCCCATTCCGCAGCATCAGACAAATCCAATGAAACAGACCAAAGTGAATCAGAAAGAGTTGCAGAGGCCTTTTCTTCATCGCCTTTCTTAAGTTTGACAATAGTTTCGTTTACGGCAAAATCATCGCTGGTTGTTCCGGAAAGTGTGTATGTTCCATTTTTTACAAAATAATTTGTACCAGATTTATAAGAACCATCTCCAGAAAGAGTTATAGCAGAAACGCTCGGAGCCGCAGAATCCTTAACTATCACAATGCTTTCAGTAGCCGAAGTCTGACTGGCTTTGTCGGTTGCAGTAAATCCATAAGATTTTCTTCCGCTAGAAGGATTTGTTACTGTATAGGTGAACGGAGTTTTATTAGTTCCTTCGTCATAATTGCTGCTGTCTACGTTCAGAACGCCACCACTTATAGAACATTCAACCTTTTGAAGATTCTTTTCTGTAACATAGCCGGAAATTACGAATCCGCCTTTGATATAATATGTTCCATCTTTTGCAGTAAGCGTATTTCCAGAAGAATCTTCTACACCTGTAATTTCAACAACAGGTGCCGCTGTATCAATTACAATAGGGAATGAAATCGCAGTTGAAGAAAGACCTGCGCCATCTGTTGCATAGAATTCTATTGTTGCAGCATCGTCATATGAATTACCTTCATTATCCTTAAATTCAACATTTGCAGACCATGAAACATTACCAGTTGCAGTTCCAGTTGTAATTTCAGTTCCATCCGCTTTCTTGATTTTATACGAAACTGCAGAAACATCACTTGCATCTACAGATTTGTAATTCTGCTTTTCAGCTGCTGAAAGTGCATTATATGCATCAAGTTTAATTGGCTCACCACCAACCTTCTTCACATGTTTAGGATCTTCTGCAGTTCCGCGGAAAGAAGAAATATATGGACTTCCAATATAAATTGTATTCGAAGTTGAAGGACTTGTTACGGCAACAAGAGGAGGAACAGAGTCAATCTTGAAAGAGAACAAAACTTTTGTAGTTCGGCCAACAGAATCAACTGCTACATAGGCAAATTCATCACCATTATCGTATGCATGAATTGAGTCAGACCATTTTCCATTTTCATCAAAACTGATGGTTACAGGAGCAAGTTCTGTTCCATATTCAGCTTCTTTATCATTTCGAGAAGAATCAGTTGAATAGCGGTAAATTGCTACAACGCCATTTCCATCGCTTACAGTTCCGTTTACGGCTTTATTAACATTTACGGCTTTATTAACATCTGAACCAACAAGTTCGCCACTGATTGTTTCAATTGCAAGAGTCGGAGCACCATTATCTACGGCAATTACAATATCCTGTGCACTGGTTGTAGTTACAGATTCACTACCACCATCTTTATCTTTAATTGTATAGTGAATATTATAATAGCCTTCGTCCAAAGCTGCTGTATTATTCTTGCCTTTCTGCAAAGGTGCGCTCAAATTGTAGGTTACATAATTTTCTGTTGAAGCAAAACCTTTTTCATAGAAAACTGTCCATGTAGGTGAACCAAACGGAGCATATTCAAGCACAATCGAATTAATTCTGTCATCGTCTGTAACAGTTCCCAAAATCTTGTTGCTTCCTGTCTGTGCAAAAAGATTTACATTTTCGCTGATTCCATCTCTAGTAGAAACACTTGTATCAACGTTTGTAAACTGAACAACCGGTTTATCTGTGCTCTGGTTAACAATAATTTCAATTGAAGTATTCTCTGTAGCTTCATTTCCGGCTGTATCAACTGGCTTCAATGTAACAACAAGCTTACCTTCAGAAACAGCAGTTGTATCAATATCTTTAAGTTCAATACTAAATCCGTCTACAGTAGAAGTTGATGAAGATACTTCGCTATTCTGATTATCAAGAAGTTTTACAGTACAAGTAGTATTCTTCATTTCGTAGTTATCACTTACGATTGCCGAAACAGAAACCTTACCGTTTACTGTATAAACACCAGCGCCAGAAACTGAATAATACGGTGAAACGCTTACAGAACCAACAGTTGGTGCGGCTGTATCAATATGGATTCGCACAAGCTTTTCAGAATCGTTACCATTGCTGTCTTCTGCGTAGAAAGTTACATAGTACAAATACAAGCTATTATCTGGAATACCAATTTTATTTGCTGGAATTGTAACGCTCCATGCATTTTCCGCATTTTCGTCAACAGGGATTTCGATTCTTTCGTCAGAATCACCTTTTTGAGGTTCATTTGCATCTTTTTCGTTCTTTGCAATTACATTGTATTTTAAAGTAACAGTGTCTGCAAAATTCTGAATAGTTCCGTTGAATGTAAAACCGGCTGCGTTTGTTACAGCCAAATCCTGAGGACTATTGTCATCAATAACAATTACCGGAGGTTTTCCGTTTGACTGAACTTCAAAGCCGTATTTTTCAGAACCGTTATCAACACTATTTCCGTTTAAGTCGCTTCCTTCAACAATTACAAGATAATTCCTGTTTGGACTAAGTTTTCCAATAGAACAGCTGATTTTTACAGTATCGCTTTCGGTAATGTCAGCAGCAGCACGCTTTGCCTGAGCAGCAGTTTTTTCTGCCCCTTCAGCCATTGCGTTGATATTGTCCAAAGATTCAATAATTACAATTTCATCTTCGCCGGAAATAATATTTCCAGTATCATCACAACGCTTAGCAACAACACGCATAGTATCCGGATTAAGTTCAATCTGGTCGCGTCCAGGGTATACAGTAACTGTAATTTTTGATTCATTACTGATTTCGCCAAAGGCAACGCCGTCATAACGGTATCCACTTACATCAAAATAAGGGCTGTTGTTAGGATTCAAACTGAACTTAGACATTTTGCCCTCTGTAAGTGTTACAGAATCCTTTGCAACTGTCTTAAGATATGTTTTTGCTTCAGTAGCTTTTGAAGAATCGCTGTATGAACCTTCAAAAATTGAAACCAATTCAGAGTTCGTAAGTTTTAAACTTCCGCTTGCAGTTTCAGAATAAATTTTATCCGAAATTTCATTATAAATATAATAACAGGTAGAAAGGTTTCCGCTTGGCGTAAATCCATCTTCATTATATGTTCCCTGAGCAGGGATTTTTACAGCAGATTCACCAGGAGCACGGTATTCCTTTGCACTGTCCGCAACTTCGACAACACAATAAATTTCGGCAGATTCATTTGAACCGCGGGTGTCGTACAATGCATTGTAGAAGTCATTCAATTTCTTTTCTGCATCAGAAGAAGGAGTAGTATCGTATTTTTTTGCAATAACCAAATCCAAACCAACACCGGAAATATTCGACTGGCGGATAGTACCAATTTTATCAAAAGTTCCGTCAGATTTTTTTGTGTAGGCTGTAAAATAAAGCGAAGAAAGAACATTTTTATCACTAACGTCGCCGGTAATCTTAACCGACTTACCAAAGGAATCGCCAACCTTAGGTCTTTTCAAAACGACAACCGGGGCAGTATTGTCTATATGATAAACCCTTGATTTGCTGGTACTTCGGCCAACAGAGTCCATTGCAGTGACAGAAACGGTATAGTCGCCGTCTGGAATTTCGAAGGTTTCATTTCCTTCTGAATCAGTCTTTTTGTTATTAATATTACATGACCAGGAAGAAGTAAGCACATTTGGAGAACAACTATAAGAAGCAACCGTTGCCGAATCACTTGTTCGCTGAACAGAAATAGAAATAAGAGCAACATAAGTATCATCCGAAGCAGAACCACTCAAAGTGAAAGTATTCATAATGGTGCTGTTATCCGGCGGATAATTGATATTCATTATTGGAGCAATAACATCGACAGCTTCGCCTAAACCAACTTCACAGGCGCTGAAAAGAAAGAATGAGAAGATCCCTAATGCAAAGAGACTAATTTTTTTATACATAGAACACCCCATTTTACATACATTTTCATTAACTTTTTTAAATCTTATATAAATATGGTGAATATTCTGTTAGCTTGTGCTAAATTTTTCGATTAACACAACATCTCTGCATTTATCGGAACATTTGCCCAAAAGGTTTAGGGCAATAAACTGATTATAACTCTTTTTGATTACCTCTATGGATTATACATACGAATTTTTATGGTGTCAAAAATTCGTATGTATAGAATAGGTTTATTATTTACCAACACGAGCCTGTGCGCTTGTGATATTATCAACGTCTTCTTTTTCGTGAGAAGAATAATCATTTGCTCCAGAATAATATTCTCCGGCATTATCAACCATACTTACATCCCATGGCAGACAATCCATTAAAGAACCTCCACCTGTAGTAAGCTGGCGAATTCCAATTCCATTTGTCTCAATATAGGATTTTGTAATTCCTAAAGTTGAAAGTGGAATTGTATACCAGTAGCTCATATCAAGATTATTAGTTGTTACAGATGTATAAGTTTCACTTGCCATTAAGTCATCTCCTGTCTGTTCAGAAGTTTTTCTGTTATCAGATGGAGTAGATTCATAATTAACATTTTTACTTACTGCACACTGACGCATATATTTAATATCAATGCCAGAAGTTCCTTGTGTAGTACCAGTATTAACAGAAAGACAGCGAGTTTCATCTGTTGCAGTATTATAGCTAAAATAACCATCGCTCTGCACATGGAAGAAACCTGGAGTTCCTACACCTACAAATGTACCATCACCTGCAAAAGTACCATATTTTGAAGAATGGTAAAGCATCCAGTCAAAGCCTTCACTGTCTGTAAATTCAATTCCTCCATTTGCCCCGCCCCAAATTACAGAATCAGAATCAAGATAAGGACCTTTTGCTAAAATTGAAGCACCTGTATTAATTGCAAGACCAAGAGGAATATCCCGGTTATTCCACCAGGCATTATCACTTGCAGCATAATCATGGAACATAAAACTAGCACGATCTACAATATTTGTAAGTTCAACCATAATATACAAGTTTGTATCGTCATAAGCCGCGTATAATGCGTAAGCATCGTATGGTACTTCCTGAACGCCTGTCCAGGTTCT
>CAMHIV010000039.1 GCA_946185185.1 uncultured Treponema sp.
TGTAGAAACGATTAAATCAATTGTTAGTAACCCTGAGAAAACTGAGAAACTTTTTGAAGCAATAGCAAATGGTCCTCAGTACATTTATCATTACGAAATAACAGTCTTAAATGTTAGCGTGGAAGAAAATGCGGCTACAGTTGATACAAATACAAAATATACGACAGATTTTAGTAATATCGAATCTTTGAAGGATATAAAGCCTGTAACAATGGATTTGCCGCATACATTTACATTCGTAAAACGAAAAGGTAAATGGCTGCTGGTTAATTAAAAAGGTCGATTTCTACCCTATTTCAAAACACCGATTCAATTTTGAAAAAAAAGATTTTTTCAAGGGGCTAACGCCCCTGATTTTATTTATGCAGATATCTTTTTTTTGTAAGGCGTTAATCTAAATTCACCTTCTGTTTTCGGAAGGTGATACAGCTTATTACAGTAAAAATATATAATGTCAATATATATATACAAATAACCAAATTATGTATACAATTATAGATGTTATGGGAAAGAATGGTGTTGTTTTATTGCCTTCGGTTCAGAAGGTTTTAACAGAATTAGGTGAAAACATCAAACTGGCTCGTTTAAGAAGAGGTCTGTCTAGTGAACTTATCGCAGAACGGGCAGGAATAAGCAGAGCTACACTTGTAAATGTTGAAAAAGGTTCACCCTCAGTTGCAATGGGAATATATATGTCTGTTCTTAATTCATTGGGACTTGAAAAAGATATGTTACTGGTTGCAAAAGATGATGAATTAGGCAGAAAACTGCAGGACCTGAAGCTGATTACAAGGAAACGTGCACCTAAGGATAAAAAGGACAAGTAAGTGAGTAAGAATATTTTCGTATATGGTGATTGGGAATCTCTGGAGCAGCCTACCCTTATAGGCCTTTTAAATGTTGATTTGCTCAAGGGAAAAGAAATCTTTTCATTTGAGTATGATTCAGAATGGTTAAAAACCCAGAAGTTCTCTTTTTTTGATCCAGATTTACAGTTATATAAAGGTCGTCAGTATACCCAGCAAAACAAAGAATTGTTTGGTTTCTTTACAGATTCCTGTCCTGACAGATGGGGTCGGCTTTTAATGACACGTAGAGAGGCTATTGAAGCAAAAGAGGAAAACAGAGCCCCAAAGAAACTTATGGAAAGTGATTTCCTGATTGGAATACAAGATATTTCCAGAATGGGCGCATTAAGATTTAAAACTGAACAGGACGGACCTTTTTTAGCAGAGGATTCTAAGAACTCAATTCCAATATGGACCTCAATACGTGAACTTGAACAAGCTTCATATCTTTTAGAAAAAGAAGATATTACACTTGAAGAAGAAAAGAAAAAAATACAAATGCTGATACAGCCTGGTTCTTCATTAGGCGGAGCAAGACCAAAGGCTACTGTACAAGCAACTGACGGCAGTTTATGGATTGCAAAATTTCCATCAAGACATGATGAAATTGATTCAGGTGCCTGGGAAATGGTAACACATGAGTTAGCAGTCTTGTGCGGGCTGAATGTTCCAGAAGCAAAATGTGAAAGATTTTCTAAAAACGGAAGTACATTTCTTGTTAAGAGATTTGACCGCACGCCAGGGGATAAGCGTATCCATTTTATCTCAGCAATGACGGCCATTGGCAAGATTGATGGAAATAATGCTCAGGATGGAACAAGTTATCTTGATATATTGCAGTGCATACAACAGCAAGGTTCAAAACCAAAAGAAGACCTTCTTGAACTGTGGAAAAGAATTGTATTCAGCATCGCAGTTACAAATACAGATGATCATTTACGAAACCACGGATTCTTGTTTGATAAGAAAGGACTAAGGCTTTCTCCGATGTATGATGTAAATCCTAATCCTGATGGTGTTGGATTGTCACTGAACATTGATGACATGGATAATTCTTTGAGCTTTGATGTAGCAATTGAGGCTGCAAAGTATTTTGATATAAAAAAGGATGAAGCTTCAAAAATTGCAGAGGATATAAAACAGAATATAAGGCAATGGAATGCAGTTGCTGAAAAAGTCGGAATCTCTCGATCTAATATGATACGTATGGAAAATTGCTTTAAGTTTTGCTAAATTTACCTTCAATTTTCGGAAGGTGATATACCTGGTGGTAATTTTTTTTCTTGACAACTTGACAAGTTGATCATACTATAAACTCATGACGCAGTTGACAGTTGGTGAATTTAAAGCGCAGTTTTCCTCAGTTTTGGAACAGGTGATGCAGGGCGAAGATGTACAGATTTTGTATGGTCGTGCAAAAAAGCCTGTTGCAACTCTTACACATATTGAAGAAAAAAAATTACGTAAACGCCCTCTTGGTTTATATCAGGGAAAAGCATCTTATTGGGAAGATGAAAATTTTCGCCTTACTCCAGAAGTTCTTTTTGATGATATGAATGACTTGATGTAGGGGGTGCGATGAAATACTTGATTGACACTCATGTGTTTTTGTGGGCTTTGATGGATACATCGAAATTATCTCAAAGAATTTATGATATTCTTGAAGATGATAGAAACAAAGTTTTTATTAGCCCGATGAGTTTTTGGGAAATTGCAATAAAAAGTCAAAATGGAAAACTTAAACTAGAGGGGATTCCGGTTATTCATCTTCCTCATATTGCAGAACAAATGGATTTTTTAACGCTTACACCTTCTGCCTATGATTATGTGAGTATTGCTCAGATTCCATTAAAAGATAATCATCATGACCCTTTTGACAGAATGTTAATTCAGCAGGCGATACGTAATGATTTAGTTTTAATAAGTAAAGATGAAAAATTCAGAGAGTATGAAGAAAATGGTTTGCAGTTGCTTTGGGAATAAACACTTTTTGCAATTAAAAATCTATGATTTGTGCCGCACAGAATGTGTCGGCACGAAATTGGTTTATCAGGCGTATGGGGCTGTCCAAAATATGGTGGTTTCGACAGGCTCAACCACCGTAAGAACTTGTTTTTTGGACAGCTGCAATGTCCTGATATAGAATGTTACACGGTTCGGGGCACTTCCGAATCCGTGTAATTACACGTTGAACTTAAAGAAAAGCACATCGCCATCTTTTACGATGTAGTCCTTTCCTTCCTGGCGGTATTTTCCGGCTTCCTTGATTTTCTGTTCGCTTCCGTACTGGCGCAAATCATCGATTGAATATGCTTCAGCGCGGATAAAGCCCTTTTCAAAGTCTGTGTGGATTACACCTGCAGCCTTAGGTGCGGTATCTCCGGCACGGATTGTCCATGCGCGGCATTCGTCTGCACCACCTGTAAAGAATGTTGCCAAGCCCATAAGGTGATATGCTTTGCGCGCCAAAACTGCAAGACCGCTTTCTGTAAGGCCTACAGAATCCATAAAGTCTTTGCGGTCAGCAGGATCTGTGATTTCTGCAAGGTCAGCTTCGAATTTTCCGCAGATAACAACAACTTCGCTGTTTTCGCTTTCTGCAATTTTTTTAAGAACTTCTACGTACTTGTTTGTTCCGTCTGCAATTGAATCTTCATCGATGTTTGCAACGTACAAAGTTGGTTTCATTGTCAAAAGGAACATATCTTTGATTGCAAGTTTTTCATCATCTGTAAGGTCTGCAAGGCGGGCACATTTTCCTTCCTGCAATAGAGGCATAATTTTTTCTACAGCACTGTTAAATGGAGCAAGCTGTTTTTCAGCTTCTTTTCCAAGAGCGCGAACCTGCTTTACGTTCTTTTCCTGGCGTTTTGTGATTGTCTGAATATCTGCCTGAGCGAGCTCAAAGTTGATTGTAAGAATATCGCTTTCTGGATCTACAGGAGCCTCTACCTTTGAATCCTCTCGAACGTGCATAATATCTGGGTTATCAAAACAGCGGACTACATGAGCGATACAAGCTGTTTCACGGATGTTTGCAAGGAACTGGTTTCCAAGACCTTCACCCTGGCTTGCACCTTTGATAAGACCTGCAATATCAACAAATTTTACGCTTGCCGGAGTCTTTTTCTTTGGATTGTGAATGCTTGTAAGAAAATCTAGGCGTTCATCTGGAAGGTCAACAATACCAACGTTTGGATCGATTGTACAGAATGGAAAGTTTGCTGCTTCTGCAGGGGCAGCGGTCAATGCAGAAAAAATTGTGGATTTACCAACATTTGGCAATCCTACGATACCGCAGTCTAAAGACATAAAAATCCTCGCTAAATTATTTTCCATGACAGTATATTGTTTTAAACATTTTCTGTACACTATCGGCATGATTAGACAGATTACGGTTACAGTTCTTCCAGAAGAAGAAAAAAATATGAACTTGATTCAGAAACTCGTTTCAATGGAGTTAAAGAATCAGAAAATTGAAACAAACGGACAGAAGCAGACGCTTGTTTTTGAAAAAAAGTCGATTGACGCCCGCCACGGAAAAATAAAACTACACCTGCGGTATAAAGTCTATATTGGCGAAGAACCTGAAGATCCGGAAACTGAACTTTTGCCGGAATGGAAAAATGCCGATGGAAACCATTCGGTGATTATCGTTGGGTCAGGTCCTGCGGGGCTTTTTGGCGCACTTAAACTTCTTGAAAACGGCATTCGCCCGATAATTGTTGAACGCGGAGAACGCACTTCTGAACGAAAACGGAATATAGCCAAAATTAGTACCCGAAATATTGTTGATTCAGATTCAAATTATTGTTTCGGTGAAGGAGGGGCTGGAACCTTCAGTGACGGAAAATTATACACCCGAAGTAATAAGCGCGGCGATATCGGAAAAATTCTTCAGATTTTTGTGCGTTTTGGTGCGGACAAAAAGATTCTCACAGATGCTCATCCTCACATTGGAACAGATAAACTTCCTGCCGTAATCAATGCTATGCGGGATTTCATTATTGAAAAAGGCGGTTCTTTCTATTTTAACAGCCGCTGTACAGATTTTCTGAAAGATGAAAAGGGAAAGGTGTACGGAATTAAGGCAAAAAATGTGAAAAGCGGCGAAGAATTCCAACTTGAAGCAGATGCCGTTCTTCTTGCCACAGGGCATTCGGCAACGGATATTTATGAGCTGATTGCAAAGATTTCGCCTTCTGCTGTTGAAGCAAAAACTTTTGCCATTGGGGTTCGGGTTGAACATCCTCGTGCTCTCATCGATGAAATTCAATATCACGGAAAAACTGAGGGCATGGGTGCCGCAGAATACAGACTTGTAACTCAGATTGAAGAACGAGGCGTTTATTCGTTCTGCATGTGTCCGGGTGGGTTCGTGGTTCCAAGTGCAACAAGTCCGGATGAAATTGTTGTAAATGGAATGAGCGCCGCAGGAAGAAATTCAAAATGGTCCAATGCGGCGATTGTTGTAGAAACCCGCCCAGAAGATATTCCGGAACAATTTGTAAAACAGGCAGAAAAAGCCGGTTCAAAGGCTCTGGCGGGTCTTTTCTTCCGCTCATATATTGAAAAGGAAACTAAGCGCCACGGAAACGGTCAGGCAGCTCCTGCACAAAGGATGAACGATTTTCTTGCCTGCCGGGAATCAAAAGATTTTCCACCGGTAAGTTATACGCCGGGAATTGTTTCCAGCAGATTGGACAGCTGGCTTCCAGAACAGATTGCTGGCCGGCTTGCAGAAGGTTTTTTGGAATTCGGAAAGAATATGAAGGGCTTTGTTTCAAAGGATGCCGTTTTGATTGCGAGTGAAACCAGAACCAGCACTCCTGTTCGAATCCTTCGCGATAAAGAATCCTGCGAAAGTCCTGTTCTTCCTTGTCTTTACCCGGCAGGTGAAGGTGCCGGCTATTCCGGGGGAATTGTATCAAGCGCAATGGACGGTGAAAAAGTAGCTGCCGCTATATCAGAGGTGCTTACTCGCCGTAGTTAGGCGTTTTTTCAGCAGCCATAAGAGCTTCCTGTGCAAGATCTTCGATGTATTGCGCTTCTGCGGCTTTTTGCCAGGTTGTTCCAGCGGACTTCAGAGACTGCATCTGCTGTTCTTTTCGTTCGTTCCGCTTTTCTAAAAGCTGCTTTGCGTGAATAAGAATATCTGTCGCTTCGTCCGATCGGACATGCAGAAGCTCTGCAACTGCACTTTCATCTGCGCTGCACATATTTTCCAGCGTTGTAAAATGCTTTGTAAGTGTCCGTGCCCGTTTTTCTCCAATTCCAGGAATTTCAAGGAAGATGCTGACCACATTTTCTTTTGTTCTAAGCCGCTGATTTCTGCTTGTTGCAAAACGGTGTGTTTCATCGCGGACCCGTTGTAAAAGGCGCAGGGCATCGCTTCGTTTTGGAAGGCAGACTGGTTTTTCGGCATTTGGAAGCCAGATTTCTTCATCCCGCTTTGCAAGACCCGCAATCGGAATATCCAGATTAAGTGATTTAAGCACCTGGTCAACGGCATTCACCTGGCCGATACCACCATCAATTAAAATTAAATCCGGCAGCTCTGACTGTTCGTTCAAAAGTCTTGTGTAACGCCGGCTGGTGGCTTCGCGCATTGACTGAAAGTCGTCGATGTAGCCGTCTGTTGTTTTAAGACGGAAATAGCGGTAGTTTTTTTTGTCCGGGTTTCCATTGTAAAAGCTGATAAGCGAAGCAACCGGGAATTTTCCGCCGATGTGGGCAATATCAAATCCTTCAATTCGAATAGGAAGATTTTTAAGACCAAGTATGTCCTTTAATTCCTGCAGAGCCGGTAAATCTCCCCGTTCCCGAAGGCGGCGGATAATATCTTCTTTTGCATTCTGCTGTGCCATCTGCATTGCGGCTAAATCCCGCTGAGACATATCCTGACTGACTTCAATTACATTTGGCTCAATTTCCAAAATTTCTTTCAGGCGCCTTTTTACCATTTCCAGGCCGTATTCGTGAGGAACAAAAATCTTCGGCGGAACTTCTTCCTTTGAAGTGTAGTAGGCATTCATAAATTCAGAAATCAATTCGTCATCTTCGTTCAAACTGGTAACGCGGTGATTATCGCGGCCCAAAAGCTTTCCGTTCCTGATTTTCAAAACCGTAAAGCTTACAAGTTCTCCCTCTCTGTAGTGGGCAATGTAATCTCTATCCTCGGCGTCAAAACTTTCTACGATATTCTGATTCTGCATAATCATCAGAGCCCGAAGCCCGTCCCGAAGTCTGGCCGCTTTTTCAAAATTCAGCGCAGCTGCGGCTTCTTTCATTTTTGCGGTCAGTTTTTTGCTGGTTTCGTCGCTGTTTTCCTTAAGAAGGTCAGAAATTTCACCGAAAAATTCATTGTAGGACTCTTTTGAAATTTTTCCGCAGCAGGGAGCCTTGCATTGACCCATGTGGTAATAAAGGCAGGGTGAATCCTTCTTTACAAATTTTTTGCAGTGACGCAGTGGATAAATCTGATAAAGAGTTTCTATAAAAGTATCAAGGGCAGTCGCATCCGGATACGGACCAAAATATGTCGAACCGTCGTGCAGAATGTTACGGGTTTTAAAAAGCCGTGGAAATTCTTCCTTTGTAATTCTAAGTGAAGGGTATGATTTTCCATCCTTCAGATTGATGTTATATTTTGGGCTGTATTTTTTGATAAGATTGTTTTCCAGAAGAAAAGCTTCGTATTCGTTTGCCGTGGTAATGTATTCAATGCTTTTTGCGCTGGAAATCAAAAGTCTGGTTTTGATATCTTTTTTACCTGAAAAATACGAGGAAAGGCGGTTCTTCAAATTTTTCGCTTTTCCAACATAAATTACGGTGTCCTGTGGGTCACGCCACATGTAAACGCCGCTTGAGGAAGGTGCTTTTAATGCAGTTTCATGAAGAATCTCTCGGAACATATCCAAAATCAAATTATACTGCTCAAAAAAGAAATCTCAAGGGGGAGGCATCCGCTGTTTCAAACTTGCAGGATAAAGTTTTTGCTCATGCAAAGAAATTCCTTTTCTGCAGTCTGATTTTGTTTGCCTCAATTTTTAGTCTTTCTGCGGAATCTTATACTTTTGGCGGTAAAAAAGGCTGGTCGGATGTAACCGTTCGAAATGGAATCACAACCGGTAAAGGTCGTTTTGGCTACGAATCCCTTGAACTCGATACAAATCAGAGCAAGGTTCAGGATAGTACCGACCTTCTTATTGATTTTGAAGATTCTGTATTTTACGACAAATCCGGAAATTATGAAATTGTAAAAAATCACGCTTTCAAAAGTACAAAGTCGGTTCGCGGAAAAGGTGCTGCCCTTTGCCGTAATCGAGGCGGAATTGTTCTTCGCGGAAATGAACAGAGTTTTTTTGGAAATGAAAGTCCTGTCGGTTCTTTTTTGATTGATTTCTGGATTTGCCCGGCAACTGTTGATAACGGCGAAGTGATTTTAAACTGGCGTTCTTCGCGTATTCTCGGCGGACAGATTGTTTATCAGGTAATCAACCTTTCGTTCTATCAGAATAAAGTCATGCTTGTTTTTTCGAATATTTTTGACGGCTACACAGAAAATAATGGTGAAATTGATTTAACCACGATTAAAAGTCTGATTCCAAATAAATGGACTCACCATGAAATCAAATTTATAGAAGAAACTGGAAGTCTGGAATATCGTCTCGACGGCGAGCTTGAATGTTTAAAATATGTTACGGATAACGGACACGAAACCGGCACTGTATTCCCTGCTGTAATGGGTAATGCAGCCGATTTTGAACTTTGTCCTTCGTACACAGGTTTAATTGACGACTTTATGATTTTACGAACCTATGCGGATGTTCTTGATGAGCTTGATGCAAATTCAGAAAATTCAATGCTTTATGAACATTATGTAGTTTCCGGCGGTCGTTTTGAATCTCAGCCGATTATGTTCAAGCAGGGAACTACAATAAATAAACTTTATGCCGAAACAAATAATCCACCGCAGACAGACGTTCATTTTTATGTTCGCGGCGGTGAAAATTATTTTAACTGGACAGAAGACTATCCGGAATGGATTCAGGTAAATCCGGATGCAGAAATCGAAAATCTTACGGGAATGTATTTTCAGGTTGCCGCAGAACTTTTCCCAGATGGCGCCGGAAAAAACACTCCAAGCGTAACTTCAATTACTCTTGATTATTCAGTTTTACCGGAGCCGCTTCCACCTGTAAAAATCCGCGCAGAAAAAGGCGATGGTTCTGTAACACTTACCTGGAGCTATTCAATAGAAGATACTGCCGGCGGTTACTACATTTACTACGGAAACCGCCCGGGAGAATACCTGGGCCGTGTTGCCGCAGAAGGTCATTCCCCAATCGATGCCGGAAACGTAACAAGCTTTACACTCTCCGGTCTTACAAACGGAACGATTTATTATTTTGCCGTAGCCGCCTACTCCAAAATCGACAGCCGAATAGTTGGCCCACTCTCAAAAGAAGTCTATGCCCGCCCGGCTGTTCGATAAAAAATCTCAAAAAAAAAGTAGTACTATTCCTTATATTCCGTTATGATAAAAACGGAATTAAGGAGAGTTTCCATTTATGAAAAAAGTTTTGTTCTTATTTTTAATCCTGTCGAGTGTGTTTGCATTTTCCTGCAAAACGGAAGATGAAGAATATAATAAAAATTTTCTTACACTTCTTTGTTCTGGAGTTGAATTTCCTGAAAAAGAAAGTTTCGAAAAAATAAAGGATTCTTGGGTAGAACCTGAAAATTATACTTTTACTTATGAATATCAAAAAAGTATTCCGTTTGCAGAATTCGAAATCGTTGAGTGTATTATCGAAGATGGAAAATTTAAATCATATAAATTCATAATTCCAGAGTTCGATCCAGATGACTTTACAGAAGAATCTTATGAAGCTCTAAAAGAGAATTATACACATAAGAAGAGAGAAAAGAACTTTGAATCTATAAAAGATATATTTGATTTCTGCCAGAAAGAATACGAGTGCGCACAAAATAATCGTTATATAAATAAAACCAGAATATCAATGTCTTTCGATGATTCAGGTTCTTATCCTGTATTTTTTGAATCTTATGTAAATGATATCTATGCATATACGCATCTTGATCATCCAAATGAATTGATAGGTTTTTCACCGTCCGGTTTTTCAACAACCGTAAAAATACTTGATTTCAAAATCAACTAATCAAATTACACAAAAATAGAAAATCCCATTGGAACAGAACTTTTTTGATCCAATGGGATTTTTTTGTATTCAATTCTACAACCTGATTATCTTCGAATGCGTTATTACTTCGTTTCCTTCTTCGGTGATGAGGACGTCGTTTTCAAGGCGGACGCCGCCGAGTTTTTCGTCGTAGAGGCCTGGTTCTAGGGTTATAATCATTCCGGGCTTAAAGGTTACATCTGCCGGCATTTTAGTGCTTACTCTTGGAAATTCGTGGATTTCAAGACCGATCCCGTGACCAAGTGTGTGTGGCATTTTTCTGTTTGCCCGGTCAAATATCATTTCGGCCTGTTCGCAGGCTTCTTTTACAGGAATTCCCGGCTTGTAAAGGCGAAGGCATTCGTCGGCGGCTTTTTGAACAAGCTCAACAATTTCTTCCTGTTCTGGCGAAAGTTCACCTTTTAAAACCGTAAGAGTTGTGTCGCTTGTGTAGCCGTTGTATACAACTCCAAAATCAAGTATTGAAAGACCATTTCCAGGCCATTCGCCTTGGGTGTATCCAGGAAAGGCGTGAATTGCCCAACTTCTTGCAGGTCCTGCCGCCAAAGTGTCAAAGCCTGTTTTTTCGCAGCCATGAAGTCGGCATTCTTTTTCTATAAGAAGAGCAACATCGGTTTCGGTTTTGATTTCACCGCTTCGGATTTTTTCTTCAATCTGATTGATAATCAAATCCCCGATTCTTGCGGCTTCTTTTGTACACTCAATTTCGTATTCATCCTTTACCATTCTGAGTTTTACCGCATAATCGTGAACGCTTTCATGGCGGCAACGAACTTCCCATTTGTTCAGCTGGTCTACAAATTCCAGAAATTTTGGATAAGAGGTTGATGGAGGAATTTCTACTTTGCTTCCCGGTTCAGTAAGATTTGCCTTGATTGCGGCAATGTCCTGATTTTTGTATTTTGTGTATGGAATAATTTTGTCGCAGAAAGCAATTTTTTTTGCAAGAATTTCATCCCACGGAATAAGAATGCTGTTTCCTGCTTTTGGGATGATTAGAATTGCATCACTTGTGTGGCCTGTAAAATATCTGATTGCAGGTTCCCGGTGTTCTTCGCTGTCGATAAAAACTGCTGAACCGATCCCGTTAAGATTCAGATATTCAACTATTTTTTGTCTTCGATTTTCATAAATCTGTTTAAGTTCATCTTTTGTGTATTCTTTCATAAAAAAATCCCGTAAAAAATTATTAGGTCGAATGTCGAGTTTTATAGATTTACTATGAAATTGGCTCCCAGTCGATTAGCATTGTGAAAAACCGTGAGCTAGCTCACTACATTCTGTTTGTGGCAAAGGAACTTATGTCCTGTCGCTTCGCGACAACCACAAACAGAATGTTTTTCCACACTGCCACTCTCCTTCGCGCCAATTTTATGGTGTTTCAAATAAACTCGACATTCAATCAATTATTTTGAAATTCTGTTTTTCAGCTTTGCAGTAACTGCCAGGGCTGCTTCGTCTTTAAATATAATAAGAAGAAGGATTCCAAGTAAACCAAAAACTGCAGCCGAGCTAAAGGCTGGAATTCCATAGGCTAAAAGCCGGTTTGAAAAATGAATCTTCTGTACAATAATTTCGTGCGCAAAATAAGTCGGGCAGGAAGCAATCACGCTGAAGGAAAGTAATCGAAGAATGTAGAGAGACATGCTTCGGGCAATTTTACCTGCTTCCATTCCGGGCATTTTCTTCATAAATACGAAAAGACAAACGGTATTTACAAGACTTGCAATTGTGAGGGCAAGGGCAATTCCGTTTCCTTTTAGCGGGAACGAAAGAACCAGCGCCAGAAGAATATTTGCGCCAAAACAGATAATTCCTGCCAGGGTAGGAAGCTTTGTGTTTTTCTGTGCATAGAAAGCCGGTGAAATAATTCTGTTTACAGCAATAAAAAACAGCCCCGCAATATGAAAGCGGAAAACTCCCAGTGTGAGGGCAACGGATTCATCGTCAAAGCTTTTTGTTTTGTACACAAGCGAAATCAAATCCTTTCCACAAATCAGCGAATAAAAGGTAATCGGAATACAGATGAGCGCGATTATTTTTACAGCCTGAATCAAAATCTCGTTGAATTCCTTCCATTTTGATTTTGCTGCAAGTCCGCTCAAATCCGGAAGAATTACAGTTCCGATTGAAACGGCAAAGATACCGAGAATCAATTCCTGTAAGCGCAAAGAATACTGAAGTGAAGAAACTGTACCTGTTCCAACTTTTCCGGCTAAGGCAGTAGAAACAAGATCGTTCAGCTGATATGCGGCCATTCCCACGATTGTTGGAACGATTAAGGCGCATACCCGCCGTGTTCCCGGATTTGTAAATGCGTTTTTCAGCCCCGAAAGTGTTGTTTTCCAGCCGGTTTTTTTTACAAATGGCCACTGGAAAAGAGCCTGAATACAGCCACCGGAAATAACGCCGAAACTCATTGCTCTGGCGGCAAGTGCTTCCTGGGGCAGATTATGTGGATTTGCAAGGTGAGGAGTAAGTCCGTAGGTAACAAGAATTACAGTTGCATTAAAAAGAACCGGAGTAAAACCCGATGGCGCAAAAATGTTGCAGCCGTTTAACATTCCCTGGAAAAATGCCGCAACAGAAATCACAAAAAGATACGGAAACATAATTCTTGTAAGAAGAGTTGTTTCTGAAAGTACGAGGGGGTCAGTCTTTCCGCTGTAAAAAATCGGAATAATAAACTGAACGAGCAGGATTCCCAAAACGGTTACACAGGCTGTAAGAAAAGAAACAAGCGTAAGTGTTGCGCTTACAAATTTTTGAGTTTCAAGATGTTTTTCTGGTGAATTATCGTTTTCGATGTATTCGCGGAAAGTTGGAATAAAGGCAACGGAAATACTATTTTCTGCAAAAAGACGGCGAAAAAGATTTGGAATCATAAACGCAATTCCAAATGCATCGGCAAAATCACTGGTACCAAGAAAAGCCGCTTTAGTCATTTCGCGGATAAGCCCCATAATTCGGGATGCAAAAGTCATAAGTGAAAGAAAAAGTCCGGATTTTAATAGAGAAGATTTTTTTGATTTCATAAAAACATATTACATAACCCCATGTTATTTTTCAATCTTACATTCGTCATAATCTGTATATGGTACCGTTTGTGTAACTTGTAAATAATAATGTCACCAGTTTCCTTAAACTGGTGATATTTTTT
>CAMHIV010000040.1 GCA_946185185.1 uncultured Treponema sp.
AGTTTAAAGAAACCTTTTCTTTTATTTTGGCGACATTATATTTTACTGCTTACACGTTTATCAAATTAATCACAAAAATTTGACAAACTGTATTCGTAGTATTATCATATGAACAGTTGTTCATACTTAATAAAATAAAAAGTTTCTGGAGCATGTTATGAACGAAAATGAAATAACAGATCAGATGCCGGACGAAGACACACTTTTTGATTTGGCAGAACTGTTCAAGATTTTTGGCGATTCTACACGGATAAAAATTCTTTTTGTCCTAATGGAATCCAAAATGCCGGTAAACGCTATTGCAGACGCTCTGAACATGACTCAATCTGCAGTAAGCCACCAGTTACGCATTTTAAAAACAAACGGACTTGTAAAATTTGAACGGGACGGAAAATCACTCATATATTCACTGGCAGACAGCCACGTAACTTCAATCTTAAATCAGGGACTCGACCACATAGGAGAATAAAATGTCAGAACATATTCACGAAAACGAACATAACCTCGAACACAGCTCAGAGCATATACACCTTCATCACCTTGGAAGCGACATCCATTGCACCTGCTCACACTGCCACCACGATGAAGATGAACACCATCACGAGCATCACCACGAAGAACACGATGAATCGCCTCTTAAAAAAATCATTCTTTCGGCAATTTTACTGACAGCAGGTTTATTAATAGAACATTTCGGATCTTTTGCAGAAGGAATTATTCTTTACGATAATGTTTCGCTAAAAGCATTCCTTCCGATTGCGGCATATTTTTTTGCATACATACTTGTTGCAAAAGACGTTCTCCGCAATGCAATAAACAACATTAGAAAAGGTGAAGTTTTTGACGAACAATTTTTGATGAGCGTTGCATCAGTTGGAGCACTTTTTGTAAAGCAGATTCCCGAAGCAGTAGCCGTAATGCTCTTTTATCAACTGGGCGAATTCTTTGAAGATTTTGCAGTAGACAAGTCAAAAGATTCAATCAATTCCCTGATGGAACTTTGCCCAGACAAGGCGTATGTAATCAAAAACGGAAACATTCTTTCTGTAAAAGCAGAAGACGTTGTTCCAGGCGACCGGCTCCTCGTAAAACCGGGAGAAAGAATTCCTGTTGATGGAACCGTTTCAAAGGGCAAAACCTTTATTGATAACTCAGCCTTAACCGGAGAATCTGTTCCAGTTGAAGTTTTTGAAGGCAACACCGTTTATTCCGGAGCAATTAACAAAACAAGCGCAATCGAAATTCTCTGCACTCGCCCGGCCTCTGATTCTGCGGCAAGCCGGATTATTAAACTTGTTGACCAGTCAAGCGAAAAGAAAACCCGCACCGAACGATTTATCACAAGATTCAGCAAATTTTACACACCGATTGTCTGCCTGGCAGCATTACTGGTTGCAATTATTCCTACTATTTTTGCCGGACTTTTTTACGGTTCATGGGATTTTTCAAAATGGACTTACCGGGCACTTATGTTCCTGGTAGTTTCCTGTCCTTGTGCTCTGGTAATTTCTGTTCCACTCACATTCTTTGGCGGAATCGGTTCCTGCAGCAAAAAAGGAATTCTTGTAAAAGGAAGTTCAGCTCTGGAATCACTTGCCAAAATGAAAACTGCCGTATTCGATAAAACCGGAACCCTTACAAAAGGCTCATTCCGCGTAACCGAAATTCATCCCGTAAACCCGGAAAAAATCCCTGAAGATGAACTTGTAGCACTTGCCGCCCACGCAGAAACTTATTCAAATCATCCGGCTGCAGTTTCACTAAAATCGGCTCATCACCACGATTCAAAATGTACAATTTCAAACATCTCCAATGCCGAAGAAATCAGCGGACAGGGAATTAAAGCAATTGTAGATGGAAAAACAATTCTTGCCGGAAACGAAATTCTTATGAAAAACCAGGGAGTAAAAAACTACAATCCGGCAAAAACAGAAAATACAGGAACAACAGTGCACCTTGCAGTAAACGGCGAATACTGCGGTTCAATTGTAATTTCTGATGAAACAAAAAATGATTCAAAATTCGCAATCGAAAAACTTAAAAAACTTGGAATCAAAAAAATTGTAATGCTCACTGGCGATAACAAAGAATCTGCACAAAAAACTGCCCAGGAAACAGGAATAACAGATTTTTACGCAGAACTATTGCCAGAAAACAAGGTTGAAAAAATTGAATCTCTTCTAGCCGAACTTGAATCAAGCGGCAAGAAAAAAGGAACACTTGCATTTATCGGTGATGGAATAAACGACGCCCCGGTTCTTGCCCGCTCCGATGTAGGAATCGCCATGGGAGCACTTGGAAGCGACGCCGCAATCGAAAGCGCCGACGTTGTAATCATGACCGATGAGCCTAAAAAAATCGGGGAAGCCATAAAGACTTCCCGCAAAACAATTTCGATTGTTTACCAGAACATAATTATTTCATTAGGAATAAAAATTCTGATTATGGCTCTGAGCGGCATGGGAATCACAAACATGTGGGTTGCAGTATTCGGCGACGTTGGAGTAAGCCTTATCGCCATTTTGAATTCCGTCCGCGCACTCAGAAAGTAGTTAGTTTTTTCTATTCGTTTGCGTTAGACCAGGAAATATCATTCCACTTTGAATTTGGGTGAAGAGTTTTAAATGTATTCTGAACTTTTTCAATATCCTTTGCCCAAGTTACATAATCTTCACCGGAATCTGTATCCAAATTTACAACGATTTTTCCGATATTTGTTACACCGCTTCGAACAGTAAATTTCTGGCTTACTTCAGATGGTACATTGTATCTGAGCTGCCAGGTTTTTCCATCATATCGATATTCAGTTCCAATATACTTTACAAGATAAGTTCCAGGAGTAACGTCGTTAAAGAACAATTCTCCTTCCTTATTTGTTGTTGCAGAAAAAGTCAAACCATCATCAATATTTTTAATATTTACCTGAATTCCATCAATTTTTACAGTTGAAACTGCTTTTGCTGTATTTCCGCCAAAAACAAAAAGTCCCTGATATCTTGCAGAACCATAAATCATTATTGAATCAGAACCAGACGGCTCAGGCAATGATGCACATCCAGCAAATAAAGTACCTGCAAAAAGCACAAACAAAGTGAATAATAATTTTTTCATATAACCTCTTTCTCTTTTTTAAATAAGTATATTACATATACTGATTCTTTACTATATTTTTAGCCATTTTTGCATATTCCGGCAAAATTCTTTTTGAATGAGAATCGATAAAACCAGGACTCAAAAGTTCACCACTGACCAGAACTCGAATGGCAAGTCTTTCGCGTTCCTTATTTCTGGAACTTTCCGGCTGTTTTTCGCACATAAGAAGATACCCGTTATAAGCCGCCATTACGCTGTCTTCTATCTGCCGTTTACCTTCTTCACCAGTAAGCAGCGAAGGAATCTTTATCTTATTATAAGCGCCGATTAAGTCTGGATCTGGCTTTACAGATTTATTTGCAGCATACAAAACCGGCCACAAATGTCTGTTACCATATTTTTCTTCCGCAATCGTATGATAATCACTTCCCGTAGGAACTGAATAGGATTCAAAAAGCAAAGCGGCTTCGATTTCTTCCTGTTTTTCAACCTCAAGCTCTTCTGAAACTTCTGGCTTTTCTTCCTGAACCGGAATATTTTCAACCGGCTGTTCAGTTTTCTTTGCTTCAGGCCTTTTTGCAGGCTTTTTAGAAACGCCGGAACATGCCTTTAAAAGCAGTGAAAGCAAAAGAACAAGGAATAATATTCCTAATCCAAGAATTACAAATAATTTAACAGGTTTCTTTTCCTGAATTTCGTCTTCGTCATCATCTTCTTTTTCAGAAAGTTCAATCGCTCTTTTCAAAAGCCCCTTATTTGGATCGTAGCCGATAGATTTTTTAAATTCCTCTTCTGCAGGATCATCCTCTTCCTCTTCCTGAACAATCGGGTCAGGCATTACAGAAACAGGTTCTTCTTCTACAACTTCCGGTTCATCTTCCGGCAATTCCTTTGCTTTTAAATGTGCATACGGACGATTAATTCTTTTTGCAACGGCAGCACAAGGCACAAATTTTATTCGCCAGTGAGCAGGAATATTTATTTTTTCCCCGGTAGAAGGATTCAACCCGACAGTCGCTTCAATCCAGGTTTTCTTAAAAGTTCCAAAATTATAAACACTGAAGGATTCACTGTCTTTTAAGCCCTTTCGAACTATCGTGAAAAAGATTGTGGAAAAATTCTTTGCTGTTTCAAGTTTAATTCCAGTTCGCTCAACAAGCCTGACAGCAAGCCCGGAAGGAGTTAGAAATTCACTCATTTATTTCGTCCTTTAAAATATCTGAAACCTTGAATTTCAACCTGCGTTTTTTTGGATAGAGCATTTTCTTCCCGGTTGCAGGATTCCGTCCCACATGCTCACTTCTTTCGGCTGTTTTAAATGTTCCAAATCCCGGCTGAGTATATTTACCACCGTTTTCCAGAGTACATACGATTTCTTCGAGCATTGCATTCAGGGTTTCGCCGCACAATTTTTTTGTTATACCCAACTCCGATGCCATTTCATTTACAAGTTCTTGTTTTGTCATTTTAATTCATTCCCGGATCAAGATACATTTCTTCCTGGAATTCGACTTCGACAGTACCCAACGGAAGAACCAAAAGACGACTATAAAAATCCCTGCGTTCCTGCAGGCGATCAAAACAATCATAAATGTAAAGGGAAAGATTTTCATCAAGTTCCCCTTTTCTGGTCATTTCTTTAAATATTTCTATAATTCGCTGACTATCAAATTCTTCTTTATATGAACGTCTGTCTACAAGTGCACTCAAAATATCAGAAATTTCTACAATCTGGTCTTCTTTTGTAAGTTCCAGACCAGAAAGATTTCGTGGATATCCCGTACCGTTTAATTTTTCGTGATGATGAATCGCCATATTCGCAATTCGGCGCGGAACTAAATCCTTGATTAATTCTTCTGTCTTTTGAACATGACTTTTCATCACTCCGTATTCCCAGTTTCGAAGCTTTCCTGGATATTCAAGAATATTCTGCGGAATTGCCATTTTTCCAAGATCGTGCAAAACTCCAGCCGTAAAAATTTCATTCAATTCATTTTCCGAACAGCCCGCATATTTCCCAAGCGAAACCGCATAACCTGCAGTATGAATTGTGTGCCATACAGTAACAGTACTCTTAAAGTCCAAAATCATAATCATCAGCTTGAATAGCATATCTGAATCCGGCTTTGAAAATTTCAGGGAAAGAAACAGTTTTTCAAGTTCCCGCTCACAAGGAAGAATAATTTTTCTGTCAGAACCTTCTATTAAGCGCAAATTTCTAGAAACTTCTCGGTTAGCATCGATTGTTTTAAAAATTTCAACATAACGAGGATTAAACTTTGAAAGTCCGAATTTATCAAAGTCCATATCGGTATAGGCAAAATTTGTCTGTTCCAAAAGATACAAAATATGTTCCGCCGTAAAAACAATCGAAGCATATTCCATGGAAACCATTTTTTTTGCTACTTCCTGATTATAAATTGAATCATAAAACAAAAGCGCATGTGCATCATTCCCAAGAGGAGTAAGGTTTTTAAGATAGGCATACGCATAAGAATAGCGTTCTTTTATCTGATAAGCAGTTAAATCTTCCCGAGGAATAACTTTTTCAGAATCAAAATGATAATCACCAACAGATTTTAAAAGAGCGAGCAAAACTGTATTTGAAAGGGTAATTCTTTTGTCCCAATTTACATGGGCGGCTATTTCAGAAGCCAGATACGCAAGCTTTATGCTCCGAAGGCCATACACTTCGTTACACTGAACAAGCATACGGGAAATAATGCAAAGTATCTGCCCCGCAGAAAGCTGCTGCTCCGGTATAAAGTCCCACTGAGATTTTGAATTGTCGCTAGCTGGTAAAATTTCATCCATATTCTATAGAACCATTTTACCACACAATCCCCGAAAAGCATAATAAAAAAAAGCAGTCCATTGGGACTGCCTTTCTATGATTTAACCCGCAGTCGAAGACTGTCGGTTTGAAATTAGTTTGGCACGCACAAGTTTTACGAAGCCGGCGATGTTTGCGCCTGTGTAAAATCGAAAATCCGTTAAAAAAAGCAGTCCAGTGGACTGCTTTTTAGGATTATCGATAAAATCACTCGCCAGATTTATCTGGCGGCTACCCGCAAGGGTGGCTGGCGCTTATGCCAACCTAGTAAGACTATACTAATCCCTGAGCAATCATTGCATTAGCAACTTTTACGAAACCAGCAATGTTAGCGCCAGCCACGTAGTTTACAAAGTTACCGTCTTTTGCACCAAACTTAACAGCTGTGTTGTAAGCGTTGTCGTGGATGTTAATCATGATGTTGTGAAGCTTTTCGTCAACTTCTTCTGCAGACCATGAAAGGCGTTCTGAGTTCTGGCTCATTTCGAGACCAGATGTAGCTACACCACCAGCGTTTGAAGCTTTTCCTGGAGCGTAAAGGATTTTTGCTGCAAGGAACTTGTTTACAGCGTCGATGTTAGAAGGCATGTTTGCACCTTCAGCAACGAGCTTACAACCGTTGTCCAAAAGTTTCTGAGCATCTTCGCCAAGAAGTTCGTTCTGTGTAGCACATGGGAATGCACAGTCACATTTAACTTCCCAAACTTTCTTGCCTTCGAAGTATTTAGCAGATGGGAACTGTTTTGCATATTCAGAAATACGACCGCGGCGAACACCCTTGAGTTCCTTAACCCAGTCAAGTTTTTCCTGAGTAATTCCGTCAGCATCGTAGATGTATCCGTTAGAATCAGAAAGTGTTACAACTTTTGCACCGAGCTGAAGAAGCTTCTGAGCAGCATAAGTAGCAACGTTTCCTGAACCAGAAACAACACAAGTCTTACCCTTGAAGTTGTCTCCAACTTTCTTGAGCATTTCCTGTGCAAAGTAAATAAGACCGTAACCAGTAGCTTCTGTACGGATCAAAGAACCACCAAATGTAAGCCCCTTACCAGTCAAAACTCCAGTGTATTCATCACGGATTCTCTTGTACTGACCAAAGAGATAACCGATTTCGCGTCCACCAACGTTTTTGTCTCCAGCTGGAACGTCTGTATCTGGACCAATGTGGCGGTACAATTCAGTCATGAAAGACTGACAGAAGCGCATAACTTCTTTGTCTGATTTTCCGTGTGGATCAAAGTCTGAACCACCTTTACCACCACCCATTGGGAGTGTTGTAAGAGAGTTTTTAAGAACCTGTTCAAAGCCCAAGAACTTCAATACAGAAAGGTTTACTTCTTTAGAGAAGCGGAGTCCTCCTTTGTAAGGACCAATAGCACTGTTGTACTGTACGCGGAAACCACGGTTTACATGGTAGTTACCATTGTCATCCATCCAAGGTACTCTGAACTGGATAACGCGTTCTGGTTCAACAAGGCGTTCAAGAATTGCGTTTGGTTCAAGTTCTGGCATCTGATCTACAACAGGATCAAGTGTTGTAAGAACTTCTTCTACAGCCTGAAGGAATTCAGGTTCGTTTGGGTTTTTAGCTTTTACTTCTTCCCATACACGGTTTACGTAAGCGTTTTTCATAAAATTTAACCTCTTATTTGCTCCCTATATCAGGTGGGCAAGCAATATATTTTATGATAATAATTATTACATTGTCAATAAATATGCAAAACAATGAGAAAAAAATAGTTTTTGTGCATATTTATTCACTAAGAATTCAATTTTCGATAAAAAAAGAGGCGCCGTAAAAGCGCCTCCTGTAAGACTTAAGCAAAAGATTTATACTTTAAACTGATCAATCTGGTTACCAATATGAGCAATCTGTTCCTTTACTTTGCCGGAAATATCTTCCAACTGAGCACCGGTTTCATTAATCTTCTTGGCACCAATAACCATTTCATCCATACTTTCTTTCATGCTTGTAGTGGCATTCTGCAATCTCTGAACTTCTTCAAGAATTGCTTTATTTCCTTCTGTCATTTCTTCTGAAGCATTACGAACCTGAACGGTACTGTTATTCATACTCTGCAAAGCTTCACTAATCTGTTGGCTACCTGTTGTCTGCTCTTCCATTGCAGCCTTAATCTGAAGAACAAGCTGGTCTGTATCCTGAATTTTAATTGACACAGCTTCAAAAGCCTGACTTGATTCCAAAGATTCCTGTACAACGTTATTGATAGACTCTTTAATATTATTCAACTGTTCACCAATAGTCTTTGACTGAGAAGTTGAAGTTTCTGAAAGTTTACGAATTTCGTCGGCAACAACGGCAAAACCTTTACCAGCTTCACCGGCATGAGCAGCTTCGATTGCGGCGTTCATAGCAAGAAGGTTTGTCTGTTCAGCAATATTAGAAATTGCAATATTTGCTTCCTTCAACATTTCAGACTGAGCTTCTATCTGCTTGATTCGGTCATTAACAGACTGCTGTTTTGCAAATCCATTAGTAGCATCTGTTTCCAGGGCTTCGAATGAGGTTGCCATTTTTTCTACAGACTGATTTACGCTGGTAATATTTCCAATCATCTGTTCAACAGCAGCAGAAGCCTGAGTAACACCCGCACTCTGACTTTCAATCATTCTTTCCAACGAACCGATATTTGCAGCAATTTCGTTTACGGCACTTGCAGTTTCTGTAACACTAGCACTCTGATTAACAATCTGATTTCTCATACTGTCAATGTTTGCAATAATTTCTGTAATTGAACTTGCAGTATCCTGTGCACTTACAGACATATCTTCGCCGGCAACACCAAGAGCTTCCTTAGAATTCTTTACATCGGCAATAATTTCATGCAACTTAGAAGCAAACGCATTAAATCCTTTTACTACATAACCAATTTCGTTATTAGAATCGATATCAATACGGCGGGTAAGATCTGCATCCCCGGATGCAATATCATTAATGGCTCTTTCAACAACAACCAAAGGTTGAAGTGCTTTTATCAAAGCTGTTGCACCAACTACGATGAGTACAACAACTGAAATAACTCCGCCAATAATAAGGAACAATCTTACACGCTTTACAAGATCATAAATCTGGTAATCAGGAATTGAAAGAGCCATAGACCATGGACAACCTTCTATAGGAGAATAAACAATAAGATCCTTTCCCGATCTGTTGTTTGCATTAATCCATGCTTCTCCAGTTTCACCACGCGACATTGATTCAGCAACAGCAATCATATCACCATTACGGCCTTCTTTTCCGCCTGTGATTCCAGTAATAAAATTCTTGTTCATTACAAAATCAAGAACAGGATGTGCTAAAACCAAACCATCGCTTGCAAGAATGAATGCATAACCGTTCTCACCAATCTTAATTCTGTTAATCTGCTCTGTAATAAGCTTTACGTTCACTACACCAGCGAGCATAGCATAAGTTCTGCCGTTTGAATCCTTAAGGGCTCGGGTAATATGAACTACAGGCTGACCGGTTGTTTTAGAAATAACAGGATCGTCAATGTATCTGTCCTTTCCTTCCTTCATGATAGCTTTAAAATAACTTCGTTCTGAAATATTTGTTGTAGTCCGGTTGTCGTTGTAACTGATTCCGTCCGGTCCGGCAAGCATAATATAGTCAAAAGCGCCTCGCATATTGTATCCATCCGAATTCTGAATCCAACGACGGCTTGCAGCCAAATCACCTTCTAGCAATGTATCGTTATAAATATAACCATTCAAAGCATTGAAATAACTTTCCAAGTCATTGTGCAATGCCCCTATATAGCCATACATTGCATTTGCATACATATCCAGGTCTTCTTGTACAATACTTTTCTGAGCATTTACCGTTACAACAGAAATCTGTAGCACATTAATTGTTAAAATTGCAGCTCCAATAAGAACTACAAGCCTGAAAGTAAGACTAGTTCGTTTGTTTTTTTTCTGACTCATAATAAACCTCAACAAAAATACGATTTAAATACTATCACCTTTTTGATATTTTTCAAGATAATTCAATTTTGAGGAAAAAAAATGCGGTAGTTTCGGGAACTCTGGTTACTGAGCTCGTCAAAGTACAACCACCGCAAAAAGTTAATAAATTGGAAATAAGAAGTTCTTCCTACTTCTCTTTATGTCGGCGGTCAAGCTCATCGTAAACGTCTTGCCAGGTAACATTTTCCTTGTACATGAGTTGCTCATCTGAGTACGAGCAGTGGCGCAGCATTCAGATGAACAAAGATTCTTTCGATTTATACACTTGCGCTAAGTTTTTCATTTATCTTTTTAACTTTTATTTTATAAATCGCAATTAAGATATAAAGCACGATAAAAATAAAAATACTAACAAGCACTGTATTAAAAAAGTAATTTGCAGAATACCAGACTGAACCAAGAGAGATATTATTTTCCTCTTTTTGAACATTCTGAGCAAAAAGCCCAGCCCCCAATAAAGTACTTAAGCAAATTAAAGTAATAATTTTTTTCATAAAAAAGACTCCTTCATTTTTTTGCAATAAAAAAATAGCACACACTTGCAAAAAACAAAGGATTTTTAAGACAGATAGTTTGAATTAAAGGATAAGTGGTATAAATTATACTTGACGATTCTTATTGTACAATAGTACAATAAGAATATAAAAGAAATAGTTATTGATGCCTCTTGCATTTTAGAATTTCTCTTAAATCAAGAATCAAAAGATTTTGTAACACAAAAGGTTGGTTCCTTAAATCTTATTGCGCCTCAATGCCTTCCTTATGAAGTAGGAAATGCAGTAAGCAAACTAATGAAACGCAAACTTATTACAATTTTTGAAGGCACAGCGGTTTATCACGAATTTGTACGCATTCCATTCAGGTTCGTAGAGCCAGACATTCCAGAAGCATTAATGATTGCAGGAAATACAAATTCTTACGCTTATGATGCATATTATATAAGTGTTGCAAAAAGATTGGGGTTACCGCTTTTTACATTGGATGAAAACATGAAGTCCAATGCGCAATTACAGGGGGTAACATGCTTGTAATGACATATTCAGAAGCCAGACAGAATTTTGCCTCAGTTTTAGACCGCTCCGTATCAGATGGTGCTGTTTTTGTAAAACGCGTCGACGGTTCCCTTTTCCGAATTTCACCAGAAGAAAACACAAAATCACCATTTGATGGAATTAAAACTCTTTTCGACCTGCGACACTCCGACATCATGCAGGCATTAAAAGAAACTCGAGAAGAAAATTAAAAAAAAAGCACTTCGTTTGAAGTGCCCTTTTCATTTATCAATTATTTCTCTTTATGTCGGCGATCAAGTTCGTCATACACGTCCTGCCAGTTTACGCCTTCCTTGTACATAAGAACCGACACAAAATACAGCAAATCCGCAGCTTCCCAGATTACTTCATCTTTGCCGTCGGCTTCGCAGATTTCTTCAGCTTCTTCTTCTACTTTTTCGCGGACGCGTTTTCCGTCAAGGGTTGCAGTATAAGAACCCGGTCTAGGATTTGCAAAGCGTTCTTCGATTGTGCCGTAAAGGCGTTCAAGAGTTGAACGTTCGTCAGGATCTGCTCCAAAACAAGACCAGCTTCCTGTGTGGCAAACGCCACCATGAGGAATAACTGTTGCAAGGATTGTATCCCGGTCGCAGTCAACCCGGAGTTTTACAACTTCAAGAAAGTGTCCGCTTGTTTCACCCTTTGTCCAGAGAGTATTTCTGGTTCTGCTAAAGAATGTAAGTTTCTTTGTGTCAAAAGTTTTTTCAAGGGCTTCTTTGTTTGAATAACCCATCATCAAAACCTGGCTGCTTCTAGCGTCCTGTGCAATTACAGGAACCATGCCGTCTACTTTTTTCCAGTCAAGGCAGCGCATAAAACTGTTTTTAAGGCTAACCTTGTTTGTGTAAAGGGCCATTCCAAGCTGAACATCACAGCCCATGCGTTCAAGTTCTTCAATTTCATCTTCTGTGGAAACACCACCGGCAACTACAACGCGGCACTTAACAGCATCGCGAAGTTCCTTTGCCATTTCCATGTTTGTTCCCTGCATGCAGCCTTCTTTTTCAACGCAGGTAAACAAAAGTTCAGAACAGTATTTTTCGGCCATTTTTGCACCTTCAATCATAGGCACATCAATTGTTTCAGCCCAGCCTTTTACGGCGATTTTTCCGTTTAAGGCATCAACGCCGATAATGATTCGCTGCTTACCGATTGCTGCAACAAGTTCTTCAAGGAATTCAACGTTCAAAACATTGTTATTATTTTCAGGATCTTTTTTCCATGCAGAAGAACCGATGATAACTTTTTCAGCACCAAGAGAAATAAGTTCCCGGGCACGCTTAACGGAACGAACGCCGCCGCCGGTACGAACATTTCCCTTTCGCAAAAGACTCTTTAATAGAGGAGTATTTACAGTGTCACCCTTTGGATTTGTATGTCCCATTGCAGCATCAAGGTCGATAACTGCAACTTCGCCGTATGTATTAAATTCACTTATAAGAGCATCAGCATCATCCCGCTGCAAAACAAGCTCTTTTCCATTTTTCAACTGAACAACATGACCGTCTTTCAGGTCGATAGAACTAATTACCATGGGAATAATATAGCGGATTTTAATAGAAAATAAAAGTCGGTCATGTATTAAGGCTTAATTTCGAGTTAAATGATTTTTCATCAAAATTGGCTCCCAGTCGCAACTCGATGATATAAAAACGTAAGCTAGCTTACTACACGCTGTTCATGTCAAAGGAACGAGCAAAACTGAGTTTTGCTTGCTAGTTTTTGCTAGCAAAAACTAGTAGTAACGGTGGAATAATTCTAGTTGAACTTAGAATTACAACCGTTACCAGACGACCATAAACAGAGTGTTTTTAATCATCGCTCTGCTCCTTTGCGCCAATTTTTATTAATTCTTGAATAACTCGAAATTAATGCTAATAACCCTACAATTCAGAAAGCAGTTAGTTTTTTACTTTTTTGCAAGTTTTTTAAGTTTGTGATAAAAACTGAACTGACAGCCAGGCAATTTTTTGCACTGATATAATATTTCATCGGCCCTCTGATAGAGCTGATCAAAGGATTCTCCTTCATTTTCTGTGAAAACTGCTCCAAGACTGACTGAAATTTTTCTATCCCTCAAAGCTTTAATATTAATCATGTGAATTGCGCCAAAGAAACGTTCAATGCACATTGCACCAGTTTTTTCACTCATTATT
>CAMHIV010000041.1 GCA_946185185.1 uncultured Treponema sp.
GAATCAGTCCTTAAAATCAGCTAGTTAAAGTGTCCAATAATTGGGGTGCACTTCATTAGAACCACCGTATATATTCGATTTATTTTTCTGCCTTAACTTTCAAGTCTTCGCAGTTCTTTGTAAACTTTTCTGTCAGGTATTTAGTCAAATCAAATTTATGTGTTGTTGCACTGCTTGTACCAATGTACTGAGTGCTATCACCGGCTTTCTTTTCGTAAATGTCTACAAAAATTGTTTCGCCCGACTTTGTTACAAGCTGGAACGAAGTCAATTTGTTTGCAGGAAGCGGGGTTGAATCGCTTATCCATGAATTGATGTTCAGGAAGCACACATTCTGAATCCATGCCTGTGCAAGATCCTGGTCAAGTTCAAAGCCTGGATTTGTTCCTGTGAATACCCAGTTATTTTTTTCGCCTGCTTTTGCAGAGTTTTCGATTCCCCAGGTTTTTGCGCCCATTGTAACTGTTGCGCTCTGCACATTTTTTTCATCAACTGTGTAGATTGTTTTTGAACGCAAGTCTACTGCTGATTTTCCAAATGTTGAAGAAAGGTTTCCGCTCAAGAGAAGAATGTCACCTTTTCCGTTTACGAGAGCATAGGTCTGTGAACCTGTAGAACTTGTTTTACCGATTTTAATAGAAGCAATTTCTTTTCCGGCTTTTTTAGCAGTTACTGTTTTTGCTTTTTCATCGCTTAATTCGTAGCGTTCGTCCAGAACTGTTCCGAATCTTCCGACTTTATCCAAAACCTTAATCTGCTGAAGAGCTTTTATCATTGAATCTACATCGGCTTTGTTTGCAAGATAGCCGTCGTTTCCTACGTACCACAAATTGTTTTTAATAGAAAGTTCGATTGTTTCTCCTGCTGTAGTTATTGTAATTTCATCAGGAGAAGCCTCGGTTTTTATTGTTTTGACCGGGTCAATTGCTCCAAAAATTCCCTGAATAATGCAGATTGCAAGCAGGGCGGCACAAACTGAAAGAAGTGTAATTTTTCTGTTTGTCATCTTATTCACCATCCTTGTTCAAAGATTTTGCGGTTTCCAAATCGCGGCTGTCGTTTGGATTGTAGCGGAAGTGGATGCTTCTGCGGCGGATAATTCTCATTCGCCATACGATAAAGCCTGCGATTGCAACAAGAACAGCAAGTCCGAACTGGTTAAAGTATTTTACGATGAGGGCAAGCAAAGTTCCTGTGTTAGAAAGTGTGTTCAATGAAAGACCTTTTGTTCGCATTGTACACAAATCATTGTTTCCGTTCAGATAATCAACGCCGTTGCGGATAAACATTGCGATTGGTTCGTTTCCGCTTTCGTTAATCAACTGATTGCTTGTGATATAAGAGGTGTTTGCAACAAAAATCTTTCCTTTTCTTGTTCCTGTAGAAAGGTGAGTTGTTGTGCTCAAGCCTGATTTTTCATCTCCGTCATCCTTTTCAGAAGGATTCTTTTCAAATGCACTGTTGAATTTTCCTTCAAGTAAAACTGCGATGTTTTCTGCCTTTTCGCGTGTCTTGTCGTATGGAGCCTGCATCTGTGGGCTAATCTGGAAATTTTCTGTTTCTACCCATGCTTTTGGCGAAGTTTTTGCAAGAACTGTAGCTTTTACATTCTTTCCTGCTTTTTCTGCGTCCAAAGTGATTGTTCCCGGCTGAAGGAAAATAACATAACCCAAATTCTTTGTGATTACGTTTTTCTGTGAAATCTGTTTTTTCTGGAGCATTGGAGCCCAGTACATTTTTACATTGCCATAACCCTGTCCCTGGTAAACATAACACTGTTCGTCAAATACATAATTTGATTCAAGTTTTGCGCCGTATGATTCAAGAAGTGTGTTAAGCCCGTTTTTGATTGGCTTGTAATTTGGCTGCTGGTAGTAACCGCCCTGTTCAACCTGGAATGGATCTGCAAAAATCATTACATTTCCGCCCTTCATGATGAACTGGTCAAGCTTGTACAATTCTTCCTGTGGGATTTCCTTTTTTGGTCCGTTTATTACGATTGTATCCAGGTTAGAAGGAATCTCTTCTTCGGCAAGATTAAGTTCCTTGAATTCGTACATGTCGGAAATCAGCTTTTTGAAATTCAATTCTTCGCCGTTTTCGTTTGTAAGTCCTTCTTCGTCGTGGCCGGTAAGGTAGCCAATCACTGTTGATTTTGAAAGAAGGCTTTCGAGGGAATCAGAAATATTTGCTTCAAGATTCTGAAGACCTGAAATTCCGTAGCCAAAGAGTGAACGCTGGATTGAAAGCGGGATTGTGCGGAAATTTTCACCGTAACCGATTACAAGTCCGAATGCACCCTTTCCTTCGCTGCCGTCTTTTTCCTGCCACTTAAAAAGCTGGAGACCATAAAGGTCAGCTGCTTCCTGAATTTCGTCGTCCTGTGGATTTTTTGAAATATATGAAAGGCGGTTCAGATTTTTCTGATTAACTTTGTTGAATGCAGCCTGAACCTGTGCAGAAACGTCGTCGTATCCGGAAATGCGGAACTGCTTAAGGTCGTCGCTCGCATAGAGTGTGAGGGTGATTTTGTCATCAGCACCAAGACCTGCAAGTGTGTCTGACTGTGCAATCATTTTAGAAATCTTTGTTGTAAGGTTGTATTCAAAGCCTGAATCACTTGTAATTCCGTCGATTACTTCAATCGAATCGCCGTAAGTAATTGCAAGACCCATCCAAACCTGTTTGAATCCTACTTCGCTGTTTTTTACCTGCTGAATCTGAACTTGTCGGAGTCCATACCCCTGTGCAATTTTCTGATTTTCAGGTTTGTTCATGTTGAAGAACTGGTAGCTGAAATTTCTGTTTGCAGCACCTTTGTATTCAACAAGAATATCTTTTACATACTGACTTGTTGCGTTGTATGGCGCCGGAAGGTTATCGCTGAAGAATACTTTTACAGAAAGTGGTTCAGTGAGTGTTTTTACTGTGCTTCGGCTTGCCTGTGAAATTGAATATGAGCCCTGACTTGTAAGGTCAAAGCGAAGGAATGCCTTGTGGCTGGCAATGTTTGCAAGAACAAGAATCATTACAAACAGTACAAAGTCGCTGGCAGAACTTTTTATCCATTTTATAAACTTTTCCATTTTTCCCACCTTATTTGCTTTCATTCTGCTGGCAGATTACTGTTACGCTGAAGAATAATGCTGTAAGCGAAACAAAATAAATTAAATCCCGTGTATCAATGATTCCCCGGGAAATTGATGTAAAGTGCTGGTTTGCGCTTATGAACTGCAGGAAGCCAACAACTGGTCCTGGAAGGAAAATAAGGAATTCGCTGACCATTGTGAGTACGATGCAGATTATAAATCCAGTGAAGAATGCGATAATCTGATTTTTTGTAATCGATGAAGCAAAAAGTCCAATAGAAGTGAAGGCTGCACAAAGGAAAATTGTTCCAAGGTAACCACCGATAACCGGACCTGCATCAGGAAGTCCAAACGGAAGAATTCCTATGAGATAGAAAAGTGTTGGCGCAATCATTGCTGAAGAAGCGATGAGGGCGGCAAGATATTTTCCTAAAACAACGTCGAATTCTGTTACAGGAAGTGTGTAAAGAGTTTCAATTGAACCTGATTTCTTTTCTTCTGCAAAAAGGCGCATTGTAAGTGCCGGAATGAAGAAAGAAAGAAGAATAGGGAAGAGAGAAAAAAGATTTCTGAGGCTTGCCCGATTCTGCAGGTAGAATGCTGTAAAGAACATGATTCCCGAAATAATCAGGAAAAGTCCTGTTACGATGTATGCAATTGGACTTGAAAAATATGTTCCAAGTTCGCGTTTCATAATTACGAGTGCAGGTTTTATTGATTTTTTTGAATTGCTCATTTTTCTGCTCCGTTTTCTGCTGTGAGTACGTGGAATACGTCTTCAAGGCTGTTACGCTGAAGAACCAGTTCGTAAAGTGAAAGACCTTTATCAAGCACGGCTTTTGCAAGGGCTGGGCGGATTTCTGTTTCGCCTTTGATTGCAATAAGTGCAGTTGAAAGATTATCTGCTTCTGCTTTTTCAAAGGAAATAGATTCAATTCCTTCGATTCCGTTGATTGCTGCAGAAAGGTCTGTTTCACTTGCATTTGCAGTGAGCCGTACGACTGCGGTATTTCCGTAGCGGGTTCTAAGCTGTTCTGTTGGGCTGTCTGCAACAAGTTTACCGCCGCTGATAATGATTACGCGGCTGCAGAGCATTTCTACTTCGCTCAAAATATGTGTTGAAATGATAACTGTTCGTGTTTTACCGATTTCTTTGATTAGGGCGCGAACGTCTTCTATCTGGTTAGGGTCAAGACCGCTGGTAGGTTCATCCAGAATAAGAATTTCAGGATCATTCATAAGAGAATGGGCAAGTCCTACTCGCTGGCGGTAACCGCGGCTAAGTTCACCGATATTTTTGTGCATAACTTCTTTGAGTCCACATTCTTTGCACAAAAGCGGAACTTTTTCGTCCGGATTCTGACCTTCAAGCTCTGCCACATAGCGAAGGTAATCTTCTACAATCATTTCGCCGTAAAGTGGTGCTGATTCCGGCATATAGCCGATTTTTCTTTTTGATTCTACTGGATTTTCCTGAATGTCGGTTCCGTCGATTTTAATCGAGCCTTCGCTTGGCTTTAAGAATCCAGTAATCATGCGCATGGTCGTTGTTTTTCCGGCACCGTTAGGACCGAGGAGACCTACAATCTGTCCTGTCGGAATGGAAAAACTAACGTCGTTTACTGCACGAAAAGTCCCGAAATTTCGGGAAACGTGAGAAACTTCAATCATTTTTTTCCCCTTATTTTTATTTTAAATATTTTGTTTCAATTTAGTTAAACAATTTTTTACGGCAAAAGTTACTTTGCCTTGTTCAATTCTTTTTCAAATTTGCGGTCAGCAGGTTTTTCTGCCGGTTTGTAAAGGATTGCTACATTCCCGATAATGCGCACGAGGTTTGCATCACAGGCCTGGCAGAGTCCGTCTGTAAGTTCATGTTTTTCGTCTTTGAATTCGTTGAATTTAACTTTGATAAGTTCGTGGCATTCAAGAGACATCAGGACTTTTTCTGTAACTCCGTCTGTAACGCCGTTTCCCCCTACGATTACAACCGGTTCAATCTGGTTTGCGTGTTTTTCAAGAATCTTTCTTTGTTTGCTGTTAATTTCTATCATAGTATGATTTTATCACAAAAATGCACTATTGAACAATGTACAGAGTTTCTGTATTATAGAAAAACTAAATTTGTAATTTTATTTTAAAGAGGTAATAATATGGCTTGGGATATTTCAAAAGTAAGAAATATCGGTATCAGTGCTCACATTGACTCAGGTAAAACAACAACTTCAGAACGCATTTTGTTCTATTGTAACAAGATTCACGCAATTCACGAAGTTCGCGGTAAGGACGGTGTTGGTGCTGTAATGGATAACATGGAATTGGAACGTGAACGTGGTATCACAATCCAGTCAGCTGCTACTCAGGTACAGTGGAAAGACTACACTATCAACTTGATCGACACACCAGGTCACGTAGACTTTACAGTAGAAGTAGAACGCTCACTTCGCGTTCTTGACGGCGCTATCATGATTCTTTGTGCCGTAGCTGGTGTTCAGTCACAGTCAATCACAGTAGACCGCCAGTTGAAACGTTATCATGTACCTCGCGTTGCATTTGTTAACAAGTGTGACCGCCAGGGTGCTAACCCAATCCGTGTTTGTAACCAGGTTCGCGAAAAGCTTGGTCTTAACTCACACATGATGGAAATCCCAATCGGTTTGGAAGACAAACTCGAAGGTGTAGTTGACCTTGTTCAGATGAAGGCTATCTACTTCGACGGTCCAAACGGTGAAGAACTCCGCGTAACAGACATTCCAGCTAATCTTGTTGATGAAGCTAACAAATACCGTGAAGAACTCCTTGATGCAGCATCTATGTTCGATGACTCATTGATGGAAGACATCATGGAAAAAGGATACAACGATATCGACGAAGCAAAACTTAAGGCAGCTATCCGCAAGGGTACACTCGCTGAACAGTTCGTTGGTGTATTCCTTGGTTCTGCTCACGTAAACAAGGGTATCCAGCCATTGCTTGACGCTGTTGTAAGTTATCTTCCAGCTCCAAACGAAGTACGCAACGTTGCTCTTGACCTCGACAACAACGAAGCTGAAGTTGAACTTGAATCAGTTGATAACAAACCATGTGTTGCACTTGGATTCAAACTTGATGATGGTCAGTATGGTCAGCTCACATACACACGCGTTTACCAGGGAAAAATCAAGAAGGGTGAAGAACTTTACAACACTCGCACAAAGAAGAGATTTAAGGTTGGTCGTCTTGTACGAATGAACTCTGCTGCTATGGAAGATATCAACGAAGGTTGCGCAGGTGACATCGTTGCTCTCTTCGGTGTAGATTGTGCTTCTGGTGATACATTCGTAAACGGTGGTGTAAACTACTCAATGGCTTCTATGTATGTTCCAGAACCTGTAATTTCTTTGTCTATCACTCCAAAAGACAAACAGGCTGCTATGCAGATGTCTAAGGCTCTTAACCGCTTTACAAAAGAAGACCCAACATTCCGTGTATATACAGACCCAGAATCAAATGAAACAATCATTAAGGGTATGGGTGAATTGCACCTTGAAGTTTACGTTGAACGTATGAAGCGCGAATACAACTGTGAAGTTGTAACAGGTGCTCCACAGGTAGCTTACCGTGAATCTATCGGTGCTCGTGCAGACTTCAACTACACACACAAAAAGCAGACTGGTGGTTCTGGTCAGTACGGTCGTGTAGCAGGTTTCATGGAACCAATCGAAGACAAAGACTACGAATTTGTAGACTCAATCAAGGGTGGTGCTATTCCTAACGAATACATCCCATCTTGTGATAAAGGTTTCCAGAAAGCAATGAAGGAAGGTTCTTTGATCGGAGCTCCTATCGTAGGTGTTCGTGTGACAATCAATGATGGTCAGTACCACCCGGTAGACTCTAACGATAACGCATTCCAGATTGCTGCTATCGGTGCTTTCCGCGAAGGTTACATGAAGGCAAAACCTTCTATCCTCGAACCAATCATGAAGGTTCAGATTGCTGCTCCTAATGAATTCCAGGGAAACATCTTCGGTCTTATCAACCAGCGTCGTGGTATCATCGGTGAAACAACTGATGAAAACAACCAGACAGTTGTTAATGCAGAAGTTCCACTTTCAGAAATGTTCGGATTCTCTACTATTCTCCGTTCTTCAACTCAGGGTAAGGGTGAATTCACAATGGAATTCTTGAAGTATGGTAAAGTTCCAAACAATGTAGCTGAAGAACTTATCAAGAAATATCAGGAAGCAAGGAAAGCTGGTAATAAATAATGAGTGAACTCAGCTGTGCTGAGTTCTTGATGAATAGCAGGCCGTGAAGAAAAATGCGCACAGCATTTTTTAGGCCTACTACTCTGTGAACTCAGCTGTGCTGAGTTCTTGATAAACTCATAATACTAGACTTTTGGTCAAAGAGGACTTATATTCTATATAAGTCCTCTTTTATTTTTAAAGTGGAAAATTATTTGCGAGAGGTGAAAATATGGTAAAGCATGATTTAATAGATAAATGTCCTGTACGCTTTTTTGACGAGGCTGCAAGCGGAGGATTAAAAACTGGTCAGCTTGGATTGATTACCGCAAAGAAAGGATTGGGCAAGACTTCGATTCTTGTTCAGTTTGGGCTTGATTCATTGTTCTTGGATAAGCGACTTGTTCATGTTTCCTTCGATCAGCATTCTTCAAATGTAATTGCATGGTATGACAGTATTCTTGCTGAAATCTGCAAAAAGAAGAATATCGAATCATACGATGAATTTGCAGATTCAATTATCCGAGACAGAACGATTTTGAATTTTAACCAGGAAGCTTTTACTCTTCCAAAGGTTGTAAATACGATTAAATCCCTTAAGGAAGGCGGAATCAATGTTTCTGCGCTTGTTATCGATGGGGTAAACCTTAAGAATGTTTCTGTTGAAGATATCAAGGTTGTTGCTGATTTTGCAAAGTCAGAGAAAATGGTAGTTTGGTTCAGTGATACAAATGACTGCGCTGAACTTGCAACAACAGTTGCTGCTGATAAGGAACCTTATTTTGCAACTGTAGCGCATATCGTTCAGGGAAAGGAAGGTCTTTATATTTCTGTTCTTAAAGCAGATGGAAAGCCGGTCGATAATTCAACTGTAAAGCTTGATACAAAGACCCTTTTGATGTGCCAGAAAGACTAGTTGCTTGACTATATAGGGTGGTTTCGACAGCCCTTCGACAGGTTCAGGGACCGCCTAAACCACCGCAAAATTAACGATACTAGTTGCTTTTCCAGGGCATCCAGAATTCTTTGAAGGTTCTTGGAGGATTTGCTTCAAGGTCATCTCTTAGCAAATCCTTCCACGGAATATTACGGCGGAGCGGGCTATCCTGTGCTTCGCCATTTTTATTTAATTCATCGATATAATCATATTTTTTAAGAATCAGGCGGAGTGAATTTGCTCTTGAAAGACCTACTCCGGCAAGTCCAGGTGCTGACCCCATCATTATGATTGAAATAATGCACAGAAAAAAATCGTAAATGCTGATAACAACAGACGGAAAAAGGTTATCCAAAAATATGATGAAGCATTTTTTTACTGTTTTTACATAACTGTCATTCATTTTTGCTTTTAAAGCCGGAAGCCATGCCAGGGCCATAAAAATCACGAGGGAAACCCAAAGATATACAAATCCTGCAAGAAGACCTGCGAATGTAACGGATTGTTCTTTGTTAGCAGGGAAAAGGAAGTATTTTACATTAAAAACAGAAAAAATCAGAATTATGAGCACTGTGATTCCGTATTTAATTCCGTCTGGGATAGATGCTTTGAGCCGTTTGAAAAAATCTTTGAATTCAACTGTTCCGTAATCCGCTGTTTCTGCCGCAAGATATGCCCATGCGATAGAAATTATTCCGAATGCGCAGAATCCAATCAAAATCATCAGAATCCAAATGTAAAGGTACCAGCTGCTTTCCTTAAAAATTGTTACGCCGGGAATACAAAGAGCCGTGCAGATAATTATTGTAAAATCCATCATGAGATTTGGAGTAAAAAGGGAAATAACATTGTCCCAACCATCATAAAAATTCTTTCTGAAAAACAAATTTAAAAACGTGAACATAAGAAAAGCATAACAATTTTTCAATATTTTATAAATAATAAATTGAATTTATTAGCGATTTGGTCAAAGTGAGGTTATAATGGTAACCGATTCCAAACCTGAGAGTTTTATCATTGAGGTATTGTTATGAAACTGAAGGCTAGATTTTCACTTATCGCATTGCTGTGTGCTATCGAAATGACTTTGCTTGCTTTGCTTACCATGGCAGGGGCGAATGTAATACAGAAGATACAAAACTTTCAGTTTAAGCAACAGGAATGTCAGTTTGCACTTTCAGATATTATTAACTATTTAAACCAGACAATTTACTGGTCAACTGATCCGGTTCATGTAAATGACGTATGGAAAGAAAAGGTTGTTTCTGCAAATAAAAAATTCCGCGAACTTTCAGAAACTCCGATTACAAAAGTATTTCCTTCTGATTTTATAGAAGAAATTGATGATGCTAAGGCAATCTGGATGAAGGTTGTCAGTCAGACAAATCCGTTTAATCCGCAGTTTCAGGCAATCCAGCAGCTGGAACTCACAGAAGAAGAATTAAGATATGTATCCCGCCACGGTATTAAGGCCGGTGCAAAGCGATTCCCAGATTCTGAAAACATTCTTGAAATGCAGAAGAATATTATCTTTATCGAGCTTCAGATGAAGGATTTGATCAGAAGCGGGGTTGAACTTCAGGAAAAGATGACGGAAATGTACGGGCACATCATCGAGATGGTTGCTCACTACACAACTATGTACAGATTGATTGTAGCTGTAATGGGTGTAATTTTCATCGGGCTTGTTTTCTTTAGTATCTGGAAGGGTACGGACTTGATTGTTCATGGTATTAAAAAAGTTCGCGATATGTCCAGAAGTCTTGCCCAGCGTGACTTTACAACTGAAATTGAACCGACTGGAAGTAACGAAATGCAGGCGCTCATGCGCAATATGAACGATATGGTTTATGAAATTAATAACTTCTTCCTTATCGTAAAAAAGACTGCATCCCGCGCAATTTCTTCTGGATATTCTATTAATGATTCTTCAACAAGTACTGCTGCGGCTACGAATGAAATCAATTCTAACGTTGAAGAAATCACAATGGAATTTGACCAGATTAATGAATCCATGGAAAGAGCTGTTCGTGCAATCAATATTACAAACGAACAGGTAAAAACTCTTGTTGCGGATAACCAGAATCAGACGGCGGCAATTGATGAAAGTACAACTGCAATTTCTTCGATGGCAAGTGCTGTTGTTGGAATCCGCGAAAATGCAGTTAAGCGAACACGAGCCGCAGAAGAAATGCGGGAACTTGTAAGCGATGGTGACAGTAAGATTTCGGCAACTAATGAAATTCTGGAAGAAGTAATGGGGCAGTTGGACGAAATCGGCGAAGTAATTACTTTGATTGACTCAATTACTGAACAGACAAACCTGCTTTCCATGAACGCCGCAATTGAATCTGCTCATGCGGGGGAATTTGGTAAGGGCTTTGCGGTTGTTGCAGAAGAAATTCGTTCTCTTGCAGAAAGTACTGCGGATAATGCAAAGAAGATTAATGAAAGCGTTACAAACGTTATTCAGAAGGTTACGGAAGCGCACGATTCAAGTCAGCTGGCTTCCCGTGCATTCTCGAAGGTTTCTAAGCATTCTGCAGAAATGATTGAATCTTTTTCACAGATTACCCATGAAATCGGAAATATCGATGATCAGACTCAGCAGATTACGCAGAAAACGGATATTACCGCTTCTACTGCGGACAAAATCAATTCGTACTGTACAAACCTTGCGGCTCAGCAGGAAACTGTTGCCCAGGAAATCAATGCAATTAAGAATTTGTTCCAGAATGCGCTTGAATCAATTCACCAGATTAGCCGTGGAACAGAAGATATCGTAACCCGAATGGATGCGGTTGGTACTTTGAGTAAGGAAAGTTACAAAAATATGACTGACCTTGAAAATGTACTTGAAGAATTTAAGACCAATGAAGGCGACGAAGAAGAATTGCAGGAAGCAATTGATGATAATGCAATTAATACCGTTATTTCGGATGAACTTCGCGCCCAGCTTGAAGCTGATTTCCATGAGTTGGATTCAGATATAGATTTTAATCCTGATGCAGTTGAAGAAATGGATGTAGCAGATGTAGAAGAAGTAGGTGAGGAAGAATTTACGGATGAAACTGCCTGCGAAACTCCAGTTACAGAAGAAGCAGTTGAAGAAGAAAAGGTTATTACAGATTCCGAAAGCGAAGATTTGAATTTTCCAACTGAAGAAGAAATGTTTGAACCTGTGGAAACAGCAGAGGGGAAATAAGGAGCACAAAAATGGGCTGCCTAATAAGTTCGTTGCGTACGGTCATTGAGCTTGTCGAAATGACCTTGAACGATTACAGTGGTTTCGATAAACTCAACCACCGCATTTCTTACTTGTTGGACAGCCCGTTTTTTTTAGTACACGGAAAGAATCTTTGAAAGTTTTTCTTTACCGATGATTTTCATGAAGCTTGCGAGGCGTGGGCCCTGATCTTTGGCGATGAGTGCCTGATAGAGGGCTGTGAACAAAGCTTTTGCATCTAAGCCGAGTTCTGTTGCGATATCGTACATTGCCTGCTGGCATTCTTTGTCCATTGCGTAGCTGCCTACATTTGGAACAACTTCATCGCGAACGCGTTTTACAGCTGTGAGCATGTCGCCTGTCAAATCTGCTTTTGAACCGTCGTTGCGGAGTGAAAAACAGAATTCTGGGGCGCAGTCTGGTGCACTGTGCTGAATCCAGAACCATGCGCATGCCATTCGGCGGCGGAGGCGTTCTTCCTGTTCTGGTTTTACATCTCCCAAAGAAGCGATTACTGCATCTGCATCGCCAGAGTAGGTCTGGAGCAATGTAGTGAGCATTCGGAATGTAATCTGATATGGCATTGTTTCAGGAATTTTTCCGTCAATCTGGCTCAATTCGTAGATTCGTTTTTCTTTTGCAAGGAATTCATCGTTCTTTGCCTTGTCGATGCCGTAAACTACGCGTTCTGTTTTGTCGTAGTCTTCGTAAACTTTGAGTACGTCGAGATCGAAGGAAATTGCAAATTCTGTGTTTGGGCGTGTTCCTGCAAAGAGGTAGCGCAAAACTTCTGCCTGGTAAACATCAAGTGCGTCTGGAAGAGCGATAACCTTACCTTTTGAAGAAGACATTTTTCCTGGAACGCCCTTTAAGTTTACGAAGTCATAGCGCATTGTAACCGGTGCATCCCAGCCGTAAACTTTTTTAGAAACGAGTTTTGCTGTATCGTAGCTTCCGCCCGGGCTGATGTGGTCTTTTCCGCCTGGTTCGAATACTACTTTTTCTTCGTTCCAGCGCATTGGCCAGTCTACGCGCCAACCGAGTTTTGCGCCCTTGAATGTGCGGATGTCTGCAGTTTCGCAGTTACCGCATTCGCATTTGTATGTGATTCCGTATTCGCCGTCGTAGCCGGTGATTTCAGTTGTATCTTTTGAACATTTTCCGCAGAAAATAGAAACAGGCCAGTATACATCTTCCGGTTTCATTTTGTGCTGCTCATCGCGGTATTCATTAAGACATTCCTTGATGAGGTCGCGGTTCTGCATTGCCTTTTTCATTCCTTCTGCGTAACGGTTAGCGCGGTAGCGGCTTGCCTGATAAAGGAATTCCGGCTGAATGCCAACGCGAGGAAGCTGAGTTTCGATATCAACTTCGTGGTGGCGCGCATAGTTTTCGTTTCGTCCTGTTGTGTCCGGAACTTCTGTAA
>CAMHIV010000042.1 GCA_946185185.1 uncultured Treponema sp.
CCAAATCCTATACGGTTACTTTTGTTGTACAAAAGTATTATTCCCCGGGTTCTTGAAGCTCTTTCAGTTTTTATGAAAACGGGAACACTATTCAGTACTCAGTTACTTGACGCTACGGCTCTTTTAATTTCTACTTTTACTGGAAATACAAATACAGCAAGTTCAATAAATACGCTTTTACAGCTTGGAGAAGATATTGAAGAGGTTACAAAAAGAACCTCATTTGGAAACCTTGCCCATACTTTGTTAATTTCAAATGAAAATGTTCACATCATAGAAAAGGGAGAAGAAAAAAGTATTCCGGCAAGCGCTTTGAAAAAAGGTGACCTTGTTATAGTCAGGGAAGGAAGCACCATTCCATGTGACGGTATTGTGGAAAAAGGCGTAGGAATGGTAAATCAGGCAGGAATTACTGGGGAATCCCTGCCGGTTGAAAAAAAATATGAATCGGTAGTATTTGCCGGTACTCTGCTCTGTGAAGGAGAACTTTACATACGCACTCAGTCCACAGGTCAAAACACAAAAGTTCAGAATATAATTCAGATGATTGAAAATTCTCAGAATCTAAAATCAAATGCCCAGCGAAGATCTGAACTTCTTGCTGAATTGTTCAAAAAACTTTCTTCAGAAAAGGATTTTCCTCATGAAGTAGGTCTTTTTCTAGGCTACCCGCTTGAGGATGTAATTGGTTTTGAAGCTTATGGTGCATCGAACTTTAAATATTCTGGATTATGGAAAGTATATGGTAATAAAGAAAATGCCATAGCTTCTATGAATGAGTATAAAAACTGCACAAAACAGTGCATTAATTTCCTGTACGAAGGCTTATCAGTTCCTCTGGCTACAGGAAAATATAAAAAAATAGTTTAATCCCGGGAGGATTTTATGAAAGTTGCAATCGTTTACGCTTCTACAACAGGCAATACAGAAGCACTTGCAAATGCAGCGGCTGAAGCAGCAAAAAATGCAGGTCGCGAAGTTACAGTAAAAACAGCAGATCAGGCAGACATCGGAGAGACACTGTCAGCTGATTTAATATTGCTCGGAAGCCCAGCCATGGGAGACGAAGTTCTTGAAGACAGTATGGAAGAATTCTATACAAATTTTAAAGCTAGTCTTTCCGGCAAAAAGGTGGGGCTCTTTGGCTCTTATGACTGGGGTGACGGTCAGTGGATGCGCGGCTGGGAAGAAAATGCCAAAGCCAGCGGCGCTGTAGTTACAGGAACTGTAATTGCAAACCTTGCTCCAGATGCAGAAGCTCTGGACAAAATCAAGCAGCTTGCGACTGCATAAAAACGCAGAATTAATACAGGTTCTCCTTGCCGGAAAAATGTTCCCTTTTCCGGCTTAAGCCATAAAGCTTTGAAGTGAAATTCTGCAGTTTGCTTCAAAGTTGTATGCAAAAAGTTTCAGCTTTTATGCACAGGTTTTACACTTGCTCCTAATCGTAAAAACCTGTGCTTTTTTTTCAAAAAAATCCTAATAAAAGTAAAAATAGTCCCTTTGTCAAGTATTAACAAATTATTGAGAATTTATTATAATAATTTGGTTATATTTATAGGAGCAAATATATGGCTGAAAAAGAGATGGCAACAATTTTTATCTTCGGGAAAAAATACGAAGTTCCTGCAGAACTTACAATTATGAATGCTATGGAATATGCCGGCTACCAGCTTAAACGCGGTTGCGGCTGCCGAAACGGCTTTTGTGGTGCTTGTGCTACAATTTACCGCATTAAAGGTCAGAACCAGTTGCAGACTTGTCTGGCTTGTTCAAAGAAAGTTGAAAACGATATGTATATCGCTACCCTTCCTTTCTTCCCTCTTGTAAAACAGGTTTACGACATCAACAAAATCAAACCAGAACAGGCTGTAATGATGCAGCTTTATCCAGAAATCTATTCATGTATCGGTTGTAACGCTTGTACACGTGCATGTCCACAGAATCTTCAGACAATGAATTATATCGCTTACGCACAGCGCGGTGATTTTGCAAAATGTGCAGATCTTTCTTTCGACTGTGTAATGTGCGGATGCTGTTCAAGCCGATGTCCTGCTGGTATTTCACATCCACAGGTTGCAGAACTTGCACGCCGTCTCAATGGTAAATACCTTCAGCCACAGAGCCAGCATCTTCTTGACCGCGTTGCAGAAATCGACGCAGGAAAATGCGAAGAAGCAATCAAGAAGTTCGTAGAAATGTCAACAGGCGACAAAGAACAGATTAAGAACTTATATAATACACGAGAAATTGAAAAATAACTAAAAATGACATCCATGTCATTTTTAGTTAGCGAGTTTTGTAAACAAAAAGCTGCGGTGGTTGAGCCTGTCGAAACCACCATAAAACAAATCCCAGGTCATTTCGACAAGCTCAATGACCGCTAAATGGAGATAATAAAACTATGTACGGAAATTATCTTGACGATGCTGCGAAAATCGTAGCTGAAAAACGCGAAGAAAACCTTAAATTTGAACACGCTCGTCTTACTGCTGAACAGAAAGACGATTTGCTTTTGAAATTCCATCCGGACCGCATTAAGGAACAGTTCACAGAACTTAAAATCGGTCCAAACAAAGGACAGAAAGCTCCAATCGAACTTGCAGAAATGCTTCAAGCAAAACCACGCCTTGAACCAGAAAAGATTGACCTTAACCACATCGACTATGAATCAGATGTTCTCGTAATCGGTGGTGGTGGAGCCGGAACTTCTGCTGCAATTATGGCTAGCGAAGCTGGTGCTAAAGTTCTTCTCGTAACTAAACTCCGCGTTGGTGATGCAAACACAATGATGGCTGAAGGTGGTATTCAGGCTGCTGATAAGCCAAATGACTCACCTGCTCAGCACTATCTTGACTGCTACGGTGGCGGACACTTTGACGGAAAACCAGAACTTGTATACACACTTGTAAACAAGGCTCCATCTGTAATCAAATGGCTCAACGACCTTGGTGTAGAATTCGACAAGGCTGCTGACGGTACAATGGTTACAACTCATGGTGGTGGAACAAGCCGCAAGCGTATGCATGCATGTAAGGACTACTCTGGTGCTGAAATCATGCGTACACTCCGCGATGAAACTTTCAACCGCAAGGATGACATCACAGTTGTAGACTTTACTGCTGCAATCGAACTTATCAAAAATGACAAGGGCGAAGCATGTGGTGCTGTTCTTATGAATATCGAAACTGGTGAAATCCGCATTGCTAAAGCAAAGGTTGTAATCATTGCAACAGGTGGTGCTGGTCGTATGCACTATCAGGGATTCCCAACATCTAACCACTACGGTGCGACAGCCGACGGTCTTGTAATGGCTTACCGTGCAGGTGCAAAACTTCTTTATCAGGATTCATTGCAGTATCATCCAACTGGAGCTGCTTACCCAACACAGATTCTTGGTAAACTTGTAACAGAAAAAGTTCGCTCTCTTGGAGCTAAACTTATCAATAAAGACGGTGAAGTTTACATTCACCCTCTTGAAACACGAGACGTAAATGCTTCTGGTATCATCCGTGAAGTAAAAGAAGGTCGCGGTGTAAAGAACGATGTACAGGATGCTGTATGGCTCGACACTCCAATGATCGAAATGATTCACGGAGAAGGAACAATCCTTAAGTCAATTCCTGCTATGTACAACATGTTCATCAAGTACGGAATCGATATCCGCAAGGAACCAATCCTTGTTTACCCTACACTCCATTACCAGAACGGTGGTGTTGAAATTGACAAGACTTGTCACACTAATATTGCAAACCTCCTCGTTGCAGGTGAAGCTTCTGGTGGTGTTCACGGTACAAACCGCTTGATGGGTAACTCACTCCTCGACGTAGTAGTATTCGGTCGCGAAGCCGGAATCGAAGCTGGTAAGATGTTCAAGAACATCAAATTGAGCGACAAACTCAACCTTGACCATGTAAAAGCATTCGAAAAAGAAAGAGCAGCTGCAAAGATTGCAGGCGATGCAATTTCTCCAAAAGTGCTTCCAACATATCACCATGGTAACCCTGAATTTGAAAAAGAGATTCCAGGTGCAACTCTGTAATTACACGCGAGTTTGTAAGCAGTCGTAAGACTGCGTCAAACTCAGTAAGTGAGCGTAGCGAACGACTGTCTTAAGAGACTTTACTTCTTAGACAGCCGTTTTTTTTTATGTTACAATACTTAAACAGTATTATGACACCAAAAGAATTAAGCGAAAAGTTTTTTGTTTTTTCAACCTCATATTTCCTTACAGATGTAAGAAATGATAAGGCAAAATTTTACGCACTTTCAGATAAAGACTTACAGGAAAATCCGTTATGCTATTCAGGGATTTTTTTAAATCTGGTCATGGATGGAAAACTTGATGAAGCCTGGGATTTGCTGAAAAAAGTTGAAAAATTATCATCTGTTATCCCGGATATAAAACTTCTTTACTACGGCTTATTTCTTGTACATCCGGAAATCTCCTGGAATCAATTCACCAATATAGTAAGAACTCTTCGTAAGAATAATACCCCTCTAAATAATGTTGCGCTTACCTGCGAACGCCCTTTCCTTCTTAACGGATTAAATGATTTTACACGAATAGGACCTTTTCTAAAACGAAACAAAGAACAATTCATTGATTACGGAAAATATCTTTACGGCGAAGAATGTTCTCATTTTATTTACAGACTTTGCCTTGCAGAGTATGAATATCAGTTAAACAACATTATAGAAGCTGAGCTGCTGGTTTCCCAAACAATAAAAGAATTCGACAAAAAAAGTAAATCACGGCTTTTGTTTGTAGCCCTTTATCTTCAGTCAAAAATTCTTCTTTCTCAAGGCAAAATTGTAGAAAGTGCCAGTTATATAAAATACATCAAGCGTTATATAAAAACTGACGGACTGGAAGTTTTTTCAAAAAACATTGATGCAGTAGAAATATTTTACGCCCTGCACGATGCAGATTATGTAAAAATTCAAAAATGGCTTTCCAATTCTTCGCCGGACGAATACGGTGATTTTAATATGCTGGATTTATACCGCTACATGATAAAAATCCGCTGTTACATAATCACAAATAAATCAACTGCAGTAGTAGCACTTGCAGAAAAACTTCGCCCTCTTCTGGAAAGGGGTAAGCGCCACATGGATTTATGCGAACTGGACATTCTTCTTGCAATCAGTCTGTATACTTCAGATAAAAAGAAACTTGCCCTGGAATCTTTTGAACGGGCATTAAAATATGTACGCCGATATAATTATTTCCGGATTGTTGCGGACGAAGGCGATATTATGCTTCATATTCTTCTGGAATATATAAAAATAAAGGGGCAATCTCCATTTCTCTTAAAACTTCTTGAAATAACCAGAACGATGGCGATACGAAATCCATTGTATTTAAAACCGAAACAAATTAATAATGAGACATTTTCTCAAACAGAAATAGAAATTCTTAAGCTTCTTGAACAAGGTAAAAACAAACAGGACATCAGCGAATACTTTTTAATTTCAATTAATACCGTAAAATACCACATGAAAAAAATCTACGGAAAATTGAATGCAAACGCACCGCATCAGGCTGTCTGGAATGCAAAACAATTAGGAATTATTTAAAAAACTACCCAATCGGATAGTCAACACTTTTCTTATTTTCTATATATTTAAGTTACCATGGAAAAAACAGAAGATGATTTTAAATTATTCCCATTGGGAGTAAAACTCGCTCTTATTATTGGTTTTATTGTTTTACTTTCATTGAGTGCTGTTACCTTTTTAACAAGTTTCTTCATTTCAAAAGACGTAAAAATTACCGCCGAAGAAAACAACCTCACAATCAACAGCCGTTCCGCTTCTTCTGTTCAGAACGAATTAACCTACATTCGATCAAATGTCCTTCAGCTTTTGGATTTAATCAATGTTTCGAGCGGCGGAAAAACCTCTGCAATGGCAAAGCAGGCAGAAGCATTCTTTTTTGAACGAAATCAGGAAATTGCAGAAATAATTGTATTCACACAGTATAAAACCAGCGCGAATCTGGTAATCCACAACCGGCTCAGAAATAACCGTTTTTTTACTTCAAACGAAATCGATTTTAATACGACAGATGCTTTTCTTGCAGAAAACAAGGATTATCTTTTGCGTTCCTGTGCAGGAGAAACAATTGCTTTGAATGCATCTCCTTTTTTTAAGAACGAAATTATGGCGCTTCTTCTTCCATACCGTGAAGGAGGTCTTGAACAGAGCCTTTTGATTTTGTTCAATCTGGAATCAATTTCCAGCATTTTAGGAACAGGAACCGTAAATTCTTCCTTCATGATAAATGATTCGGCAGACCTTTTGTGTCATAGTGAAAGCAGCAGAATTATTGCCGGACAAAATGTAAAAAATCACCCGCTTATAAGCAAAATGCGGGAAACAAACCAGAATAATGCCGAAACCCGCCAGATTATTTTTAATGAAAAAGATGAAAACGGAAAAAAAATCAAATACATCGGCGCCTATCAAAAAATCGGAATTGCAGATATCTCAATAATTACAACTGTTCCACTGAACATTATTCTTGAAGGTGTCCGCACTACCCGCCGCAACAACCTTTACCTTATGGGAATAGTTCTCTGCATATCAATTGTTTTCATTCTGATTTTCTCACGATTCGCAATATCCAAACCACTTAGATTTTTAACCGCCTCTGCAGAAGAAATTAAACTTGGAAACTTTAACACACCTCTTATTTCAATGCTGAACACAAAGAGGCGCGACGAAATTGGTATTTTAAACAAAAGTACCCAGGATGAGCAGGACTTTCTTAATACCTTTGCACGATTCACTAACCGCGGAGTTGCAAAAGCAATTGCCCGCAAAGAAATCGACTTTGAGCCACACCTTAAAGATGTAAGTATATTTTTCAGCGACATCCGTGGTTTTACCGCAATTTCAGACGGCTTTAAGAACCGATTCGGCGAAGAAAGCCCTCGGGAAATCATCGGCTTTTTGAACGATTACATGAGCCGCATGGTAAACTGCGTAACAATTTCCGGCGGAACAATCGATAAGTTTGAAGGTGACGCAATTATGGCTGTCTGGGGAATCCTTCGGGATGAAGATTTGAGCTTTGAGCAGCTTCCAGACGGAAATCCGGAAAAACAGAAAAAAGCCGAAGAACACCGAATCCATGTTCAGCAGGATGCAATCAACGCAATCCGCGGAACAATTGCAATGCGCTACGCCCTCATGCAGTACAACAAGGATGCAGAAGCCTTTACAAAAGCACACGAACACGAAGCTAAGGCAAAATATAAACCGCACATTAGAATCGGCTGCGGAATTAATACCGGACGGGCAACCTGCGGTATTATGGGCAGTGAAGATAAAATGGAATACACGGCAATCGGAGACAGTGTAAACTTTGCCAGCAGGACTGAAAGTTCAAACAAACCCTGCGGCACAGACATTCTTATTACGCAGGACACTTACGACCTTCTCAAAAAGGACTTCATTAAGTGTAAGGAAAACAACTTTAGCCTTTCTGAAGCAAATCTTGTAAATGAAATTGTTGTAGAAATGATTCCTGTGGAATTTGAAGTCAAAGGAAAGGGTGCCCAGCATTTTTACGGTGTTGTAAATATGCCGCAATTCGACATTGAAGAATTCTTTAAGACAGCGGATAAAGAGTTCGTTCTTGATGAAGATTGCGCCCGGGCAGTAGGCAAAAACGGGCCTAAAACCTTAAACGAAATGAGAAATCTTTTAGGAATTCCAATTCCAGAATTTGGATCGGTAAACTTGAATGAAGAAGAAAACAAGATTCAAGTTAAAAAATGATTTAGTTGTACCGTTCAGAATAGCTGTTCTAATCTGCCTTACTGGCGCCGCTGTGAACTACCTGCTATTCCACAACAGCTTCTTCAAAGCCCTTTCCAAACTGGATGAAGAACCTATTGCAACAATCACATTCAAATACAAGAATGCAGAACGAAAATTTCTCGATCGGGTTTTATGGGACCGACTGAAACAGGAATCACCTGTATACAACGGAGATACAATTCACACTGCGGAAAATTCAGAAGCAACTGTTTACTTCCAGGACGGAACAATTCTTGAACTTTTGGAAAATACAATGGCTCAGGTGTTTCTTCATACCAGCGGATTCTATGAAGCTCAGTTAGACAAAGGTAATGCAACCGTTGATCTAAGCAGTTCGACTAGCCTATTCAAATTTCACGACTCAAAAAATGAACTTTCGGTTCAAAATGGTTCTAAAATTTTCGTAACAAAAGAAAACGAAAAAGATTTGCAAATTTTCGTTCAAAATGGTCAGGCTGAATTCAATGACGGAAAAATAATTTCCGCAGGCTCAAATGTAACGGTTACAAACGACGGCGAAGTATTTGAAAATCCATTTACAGTCACAAGTCCGGAACCAAACCGCAAATTTCTTTATTTCGTAAACGGACAGTGCAATATCGATTTTAACTGGCACTTTTTAGACAAAAAATCACCATTAAAATTATTAATTTCTGAAGACAAATATTTTTCAAATGTAATAAAAACCTTTTCACTAGATTCAGAAGAAAGTCTTTCTGTAATGCTCCCAAAAGGTGTTTACTACTGGCGCATGGAAAGCACAGAAAATAACGGGCAAGACAAAAGCTTTTCTGAAAACGGAAAATTTCAGGTTATTCAGTCTCTAAAGCCGGAACTTATAATCCCGGTAAAAGATTACACCTACAATTACAGAAAACAGCTTCCTTCAATCCGTTTTATCTGGACGGAATCAGAAGCTGCAACCGCATACAATTTTGAAATTTCCAGAAATGAAGATTTAAGCGAACCTGAAATTACCCAGAGAATTTCAGGACAATCAATTATTATTTCAACTCTGGATGCCGGAAAATACTATTACAGAATAACTCCATATTATGTTTTAAACAAAACTGGTTTTGCAAATCCTTCCCAAGTCAATTCCTTTTCGATTGAACAGAGGGAAAAACTTGCAAAGCCAACACTTATTATTCCTTCCGACAAGGATTTTTTGAACAAAACAAAGAAGAATCCTGGACTTTCATGGAAAATGCAGAATGAACAGCTAACCTATAAAGTTATGGTTTCTAAAAGCAGCGATTTAACTTCCCCGGTTTACAAAAAAGAAACTCAGGAAAACTATATTGTTTTTTCAAAAGACGAGCTTAATACACTTTCCGACGGAGAATATTACTGGGCAATAACACAGATTGATACAGAAGGGAACAGCTCAGAACTTTCGGAAATACGCTCCTTCTATGCGATTACCGGGGAAATTGAACAAAGAACTCTCTTCCCGCCTGATAATTATTCAGTATGGAAGCCTCTCCTTACAGATACACGCTTTACCTGGAAATCAAACCTTATAATGACTCAATACATTCAGATTGCAAAAGACGAAAAATTTACGGAAATTGTTTCTGAAAACGAAATCAACGGGCAGTCTTTAAGCGGACCTGATTTACCGGAAGGAAAATATTTCTGGCGGATTACCGTAAAAGATCCGAATCATACACTTTCTTCAAAAACAAAGAGCTTTGCAGTCGTTTCCGAACTCCCTGCGCCTAAACTGATTTTCCCCGCGCTTGGTTCAAAAGCTGTCGTTCGTCCAAACCAGCCCTGCACTTTCAAATGGGAAAAAACTGACGAAGTGGATTATTACCGCTTAAAGCTTTACCAGAAAGGAAGCGAAGAACCTGTTTTTGACCAGAATTTTATCACAGATGATAATTATTCTGTCGATGTAGAAAACTTTGAAGAAGGCGAATTCCGCTGGGAACTTCAGGGGTATTCTTATGAAAACGAGCTGAATTCCCGAAGAAGTTCAAAGCTTTCGGAAGAAGCCTTTATTTTACGAAAAATTAAGCCCGTAAAACAGGTTTCTCCTGCAAATGGAACTGTATTCGGCGGCTGGGAAGCAATTGAAAATCCACCTGAATTAAAATGGAAATCCACAGAAAATTTCTCTGAAGCAACAATCGTACTTTCCAAAAAAAGTGGAATTTCTGCTTCCCAAAAAAGCATGAAACAAAAAAGCTTTGTACAAAAACTTTCCTCCTTAAGCTCCGGCATTTACGAATGGAAAATCAACGCAATATCTTTTGACGGCTTCGACATTTCGTCCCAAGAAAGCTATAATTTTACAGTTGAAGAAATTCCGCCGTTTGATGCACCAAAACGTGCAGAAACCGAAGGCGGAACGGTTTTCAATGCAGAATACCTTAAAAAAACGCCATACATCGTATTTAACTGGCAGAGCGTTCCACGGGCAGAAGCTTATATCCTTGAAATCAAAGGAAAGAATAAAAAGAGTATTTTCCAGACAGTCATCAAAAAGAACGAAGGCACAACATTTAAGTTCGAAAATCTTACAAAACTTGGAAAAGGAACCTTTACCTGGAATGTAAAAGCCTGCAGAATGAACGAAAATTTCACAGAAATCCTTATCGACGGAAAAACGGCTGAAAATTCTTTTGTAATCGACTACAACTTGAACAAAAACGGCGGTAAACGAAAAACTAAGGGGGTTTTGTATGCAAAATAAAAGCTTCCTGCATTTTACAGTTTTTATCGCCCTATTCTATTCAGTTTTCTCATCACCTTTGCTTTTTGCAAAAGAAAAACACGAGCTTAAAGCTTCGGATTTAACCTTGGACGATGCAAAAGAAAGTAACTCTGAATTAAACGAAATCTGCCAGCCTCTTTCATGGGAAAGCGCAGGTGACGTTTCTAAGTATGAAATTACAATCGAAAAGCTGGATGAAGAAACCGGAAATGCAACACAAGTATATTTCCACGAAACAAACGAAGATGAAACTCAAAAATGCCTGATACACATCGAGCCGGTTCTTCCTCCTGGAAAATACCGCTTCCACATCGCTGTTTACAATATTCTTGGCATTCTTGAAGAAGAATTAGGTTCCACAGATGAGCTTATTATCCGCAAAGCCTATATGCCGGAAGTAAAAGATGTAAGTTATCCAATGTATATGCGGTCCGTCATTTATCTTGACGATCTGGACAACAACGGAATCATTGAAATTGAAGGTAAAAATCTTTTTGAACCGGATTTATCAAAACAAAAGCTTATTTATACAGATTACTTTTTAAAAAGTGACAAGCGCAGTATTTATCCGGACGAAATTCTTTCTCACGACGAAAAAAACAGAAAACTCACCTTCCGCTTTGAAATGAAAAAACTCGACGTTGGAAATTACCATTTTTATGCACAGGATGCTTCCGGGCTTCATTCAGAAGAAACACTTTCCAATAAACTTACCGTAAAATTCCGAAAATGGGCAGATTTGGATGTGGAAGCCGGCTACGTTTTCCCGATTGTTCTTCACGACGGAACCTTTTCTGAATTTCTAGATACAAATATTCTTCCTCTTAGTGCACAGGCAAAGCTTTCATTTATGACTTTTAAGCACAGCTGGGGGTATCTGGGCTTTGGACTTCGCGCAACCTACAGCCGGCTTGATTCAGAATTTGACAGTTATTCTATCGACGGAAATATTGGAACCGGACACCTTATGTTTATCTACCAGCTTCCACTCTTCCGCCGCCGTCTTTTCCTTGAACCTCATGCTGGAGCCGGGGTTACTTATTTTCACAATATGTATTTCCATTTTTCAAACGACATAAATTCGGAGCAATACAACTCGATGAGCCTTTCATTTATTGCAGGTTGCGCCGCACAAATTTACATAAACAAGCGCTTCTTTACGGAACTTGCGGCGGACTATACAATTACATTAAACGGAGAAACAACACTGGGAATGCTGATGCCCGCAGCTGGTATCGGCTGGCAGTTTTAGGAGGTGTGCATGAAAAAAATCAATTATCTTTTTGTTATTTTACTAAGCCTTCTCTTTATTTCCTGTGATTTTGATTCATTGTTTGAACCAGACTGGAACGCGCCTCTTAAAGACTTTTTTGACGATTACACAAATACCGCTGCCATTGAAAAACACGAAATCACTTCCGATAAATACACAGATCTTAGTGAAAGTACTACAATCAATTCAGAATCTGACTGTACAATCTACTTTTTTATGCGAAATCCGCAAAAATACGATTTGGATTTTTCTACTTCTTTCCCAAATCTCGCCTCTTCAATTGATAGAAGCAGTGTTACAATCAACCAGACACAATTTGACAGAGTAAAACTTGTTTTACCGCAATCCTTTTTAATCGATTCTGATGAAGGCAAAGACATTTCCTGCAAAATCAGAATAAAAGAACCACGCAGCAGCCGTGAATTTGAAAGCTACAGCGTAAAACTCGTATGTAACACAGTACCTCCGGAGCTTTACAATCTTACCGTACTGAATAATAACGAAGAAAGCTTTACTCTGGCCTTTGATATGCCTTCTGATTCGGAACTGGCAATCAGACACAAGGATCTTTCAAAACTAACAATCAACGGAGTTTCTTACGACATTTCTGTAGACCAGGACGGAAACTTTACTATCGATGACAGCAATTTTACTTACACAGATTCTTCAAACTATATTGCAATCAACGGAAAGACCTTTACCCATACAGACCGTTCTGTTTACTTTGACACAAAAGAGCCTTTTTCCGCAGACGACAAACTATACACCGTTATTCTTTATGACAAAGCAGGATTTTCTTCAAAAACAATTGCCAGCACAACTATTACCAAACTGGAAACACCTGAATTATTTGTTGCAACCGGCAGCCAAATCTTAAACGGAACAGATCAAACTGTACCATTATTTGAAGACAACGATTTCAATATTTTGACT
>CAMHIV010000043.1 GCA_946185185.1 uncultured Treponema sp.
CAATATCAACTGTATAATTATATTTTCTTGCAATTTTTTTAACCTGTTCAGGAGTAACATCCAAGGCAGAAGCAAGATTCGAAGTTGTTTCAACATTCAATGAATTTAATGATTTAGCTGCACGAGAAAAAGTTTCAAGAACAATAGAAATCGCTTCTTTATCTGTTACAAGGAATTCTTCTCTTACTACAAAACCATTTGTTCCACGCAAAGAAGTTTCATCACCCTGGGCAACAATTTTGGCAACTCCCTTATCAACAAGACGGGTAATATTTGGTTCCCAAATTACAACTGCATCTGCATAACCGGAAGAAAGAACATCTTCGGCAGTTCCGGCAGAAATATTTGTAAACTCAATGTCGCTGAAGGAAAGTCCGGATTTTTCAAGGAGCTTCTTTGTAAAATTATGTCCGGTCGAGCCAAAAACAGTAGCAATACGCTTACCCTTTATATCCGCACAGGAATTAAATGAATCATTATCCTTTCGGGCAATCATTGCATAAGCATTTGGTCCGCTGGCAGGAATTCCAACAAGCTTCATTCGGGTTGAACCGGCAAGTGCGAGAACAGTAGGAACATCGCCGATTACAGCAATATCTGTTAAATCAGCAGAAAGAGATTCAATCATAGGAGGACCGCTTTCAAAATCCTGCCAGATGACAGAGATTTTTTTAGGGGCAAGAGCAGCTTCTATAACACCCGAATAACGAGCAACATAAAGAGGAATAAAAGCTGCCGATGGCTGGATTGCAATTCTGATGGAATGAGGTTCAACGGATTTCTTTTTACATCCAGTAAGAGCCATAACCAATACTAATAGGGTGAACACTACAGTAGTAAAACGTCTTTTTTTCATTTGTAACTCCCTTTCTACCATTATACCATAGATAAAAAAAATTGACGAAAAAAAATTTCAGTTGTAGCATAATTATTGGTATAAACGGGAGATAGTATGATTCTTAACAAAAATACAAAAATTTCATTATCAGCTTTAATAACAATTGGTGTAATACTCGTAATAATAGGTTCATTAACGATTTTTGGCCGCCAGATGACCAAACTCTTGTATCAGTATTCCCAAAAAAATATTTTAGAAGTACAGGATCTTTACATAAATACTCTTGAACAGCAATTTAACTCCCTTTTTGATATGCTTGAAGCTCAGGCCAGATATTTTGAAGGCGTGAATCTAAAAGATGATGCACAACTCAAGCAGGCAATAACAAAAACAAAAGGAATTGGAAGCTTTAAGAAAATCTTCGTCGTAAACAAAAACGGCGTTTCAACAAACTACACAGGTCAGAATCTTGCAAACCTACGAAACAAACCATATTTTATTGACTTATTGAGCAGCGGGGAAAGAAAAATTTCCAATAAAATTGAACTCGATGAAAATCTTGAACCAATTTTGACACTGCTTTATCCGCTTAAAAATGACGGAAAGGTTGAAGCTGTGCTCGCCGGTACAATTCCATATAATACTTTACAGCATCACTTTCTTACAGAACTTTTTTCAGGACAAAGTTATACCTACATTATTGCGAGCAACGGAAACATTGTATTCTGTAACAAAGATAAGAAAAAGGCACTGTATAACATTAACTTTTATGAATATCTTGCAAATAATACGCTGAATAATGCAGAAGAAATATCAGAAATCAAACTTAGCCAGATAACTCAAAAAACAGGTTCCATTGAACTTAGTAATCAAAAAACCAGAAAGATTTTTACTTACGCCCCACTAAAACTCAATGACTGGTACATTGTAACAGTTCTTCCTGTTTCTTACATTATGAATCAGTTGAATTCTATTTCACTCATGGTAATATTCCTTCTCGTTACAATCTTCGTCGCTGCATTTGTATTCCTCGTAGTAATTCTCCTGCTATTCCTTAAAAATGTTTCGGTTGAAAAAGATAAGGAACGTCTTTTAATTGCAAGTAATCAAAATCAGACTTTGATTTATGAATACGACATGGACAAAAAAATCATCGAGTTTTCAGGCGACACAAAATTCCTTCTAGGAACGGACAAAAAGGTTTTCCCTGCAGAATATGCATCTACCGAATATTTTAAGCGGGTTCATCCGGATGATATAATAATTACAAATCAGCTTATAAAAGCCATCAGAAACATGGAAAATGACTTCAGCGCCGAATTCCGCTATAAAACCTTTGCCGATGAATACATATGGCTCAAAATGTCTGGTTCAATAATAAAACGCGAAGGAGAACCGGTTAAATTTATCGGAAGCATCAGCAATGTGAACTCACAGATTCTTCATGAACAGGAACTTAAGTCAATTGCAGATAAAGACCGTCTTACCGGCGTTTTGAATAAATCTGCTTTGGAAGAAAGTATTAAATCTTCTCTAAATGCTAACAAAAATATAACTTCTTTTGCACTTTTCATTATCGATTTGGATAACTTCAAGGCCGTAAATGATAAGCTGGGACATCTTATTGGCGACATGGCAATTCAGGACGCAGCAAAGAAAATTTCTCTCATCTTCTCGGAAAAAGACTTTATCGGGCGCTTCGGAGGCGATGAATTCTGTGTATTCCTCCAGTTGAGTAACACTGCTGAAGAAAAGAATTTCCAGAAAATCATCAATAACAAATTGCAGACATTAAAAACAATTCTTAACGAAGATTATTTCAAGGACAATATTGTTGTTCACGTTTCTGCAAGTATCGGCGTTGCAATCTATCCTCAGCATGGAGTAAACTATCAGGAATTATTCCACAACGCAGATCATGCATTATACGACGTAAAAATGAATGGTAAAGACGGCTATAAAATATATTCCACAAAATAGTCTGAATCGCTAAAATGTAAGCATGAAAATTATTGTTGTAGGAAACGGAGGGCGAGAACACACAATTGCGTGGAAAATCGCCCAGAGTAAAAGTGTTGAATCGGTTGTTTGTGTTCCAGGAAACGGCGGAACCGCAAACGAAAATAAATGTCAGAACGTAGATATCAAAGAATGCAGCTACATCAAAGAAGGTGAAAACCCTTACGTTCAGATTGCAAAACATGAAGGCTGCACACTCGCAGTAATTGGTCCGGAAGATCCACTTGCAGAAGGACTTGCCGATGAATTCTGGAATGCCGGAATTCCTTGTGTTGGTCCTAAAAAAGCTGGTGCCCAGCTTGAAGCCAGCAAAGACCTTTCAAAAGAATTCATGGAAAAGTACAACGTTGCATGCGCAAAAAGCCGTACTTTCACTGATAAAAAAGCAGCAGAAGAATATGTAAAAGCACACGGAGCTCCAATTGTTATCAAAGCAGACGGACTTGCAGCCGGAAAAGGTGTTGTTGTTGCAAAAACAACAGAAGAAGCTCTTGCGGCAGTAACAGATTTAATGGAAAGCGGCCGCGTTGGAAAAGCAGGACAAAAGCTTGTTATCGAAGATTATCTTAAAGGCGTTGAAATTTCTGTTCTCGCTGCAGTAAATGTTGATCCAGAACATCCGGAAAATGCAGTTATTGTTCCGTTCCTTCCAGCCCGTGACCACAAACGCTTAAACGACGGTGCAAAAGGTCCAAATACAGGCGGAATGGGAACAGTTTGTCCTCTTGACGATGTTACTCCAGAAACAATGGCAGAATTCAACAAAACTTGTCTTGAACCAACCTTGCGCGGGCTTGTTGCAGAAAAGTTTGACTACCGCGGATTCATTTTCTTTGGCGTAATGTTGACTGCAGAAGGTCCAAAACTTTTGGAATACAACGTTCGACTTGGCGATCCGGAAACACAGTCAGTACTTCCACTTATGGATTTTGATTTTGTAGAAATGTGCAAGGCAATTACAGACGGCAGCCTTAAAAACTTCGAATTCAAGTGGAAGAAAGGTTACCAGGTAAGCCCAGTTGTAGTTTCTGGCGGATATCCTGGATCGTATCCAAAAGGAAAACCAATTTCATTTGACGAAAACACAATAAAAGAAAGCGGTGCAAAGATATTTGTTGCAGGTGCAATCACAGACCGCAGAAACAGCAATAATCAGCTTGTAACAAGCGGCGGACGAGTTCTTGCCTGCAGCGCATTTGGAACAACTTTTGACGAAGCATGGAAGAACGCCTACAAGGCAATCGCCGCCGTTAAATTTGAAGGCGCTTTCTACCGCAAAGACATTGGTCTTCCTGGAGCTGCAGAAAGCAACTAGGATAAAACCATAATAATAAGGTAATACCAATCCTTCGCCTTAAACAGCGAAGGATTTTTTTTGCATAAAAAAAGCGGTTTTCATCCTGTCCGGGGTTACATGGACAGAACGAAAACCGCAAAGGTATGTTTAAATCGGGAAAAACGCCCCTGATTTCCTAATTAGTACTGAAGAGCAGCATAGCCTTCTTCACCTGTACGAATCTTTACTACGTTATCAACTTCGTAAACAAAGATCTTACCATCACCATAATGACCTGTGTAAAGAACCTTCTTAGCTGTTTCAATTACATCGCGAACAGGAACCTTTGTTACAACAATTTCAACCTTAATCTTTGGAACAAGATTAATTTCAACTGGTGTACCACGGTAGTATTCGTTTGCACCCTTCTGCATTCCACAGCCCATTACATTTACAACAGTCATTCCTGTTACACCAATTGCATTCAAAGCAATCTTAAGTTCTTCAAACTTAGTCTGACGGGTAACAATAACAAGCTTTGTAAACTTAGCATCCTTTGGAGCAACATTTGTTACAGGAACAGCCTGATCAACAGGAATTGAGCCTTCAGGAAGCTTTACACCGGCAACAATAGCTTCTTCAATCTCTTCTTCTGAATAAGACATTCTGAATCCTGCAAATGCAGTATCAAGACCATGTTCAAACTTATCAAGACCTACAATTTCTTCTTCTGCTGTTACGCGAAGACCAATTGTTTTCTTAAGAATAATGAACACAATTGTAATTGTTATAACTGTCCAAACAATAATTGCACCCATACCACCAAGCTGCTTCAAAAGCTGAGTTACTCCACCACCGTAGAATAATCCCTTTTCGATTCCAGCAAGTTCAAATCCAGGAGCTGCCTCTGTTGCAAAAAGACCAACAGCGATTGTTCCCCAGATACCGTTCATCATGTGTACACCAACAGCACCAACCGGATCATCAATGTGAAATACATAATCCAAAAGCCAGATTCCAAAAATTACAAGAAGACCAGCAACCAAACCAATTACAGCAGCACCTGCACAGTCAGTAACATCACAAGGAGCTGTAATGGCAACAAGACCTGCCAAAGAAGCGTTCAAACACATTGAAACATCTGGCTTTCCATACTTAAGCCATGTGAAAATCATAGCAGTAACTGTTGCAACAGCAGGAGCTACAGTTGTTGTAAGAAGAACTGAACCCAAAGTTGGAATATCAGTTGCAGCAGCACCGTTGAATCCGTACCATCCGAACCAAAGAATGAAACATCCAAGTGCACCGTTTGCAATGTTTGAACCTGGGAAAGCGTGAACTTTGGTAACTTTTCCCGCAGCATCACGGTCAAACTTTCCGATTCGGGCACCAAGAAGACTTGCACCAATCAAGGCGCAAATACCACCTACCATATGGATACATGCTGAACCTGCATAGTCATGGAATCCCCACTGAGCAAGGAATCCGCCACCCCATGTCCAGTGTGCTTCAATAGGATAAATAATTCCTGAAATAATAGCAGAATACAAACAATATGTAGAAAACTTTGTTCGTTCAGCCATTGCACCAGAAACAATAGTTGCTGTTGTAGCACAGAAAACAAGGTTGAATACAAAGCCGGAAAAGTCAAAACTTGCATATTCACTGAAAACACTGAATCCTGGCTTACCAAGAACAGACCAGATACCTTTACTAACTTCTCCAGTTGCAGGATCTGTATATGAAAGCATAAATGAAGCACCAATAAGGAACCACATTACTGTACCAATACAGAAATCCATAAGGTTTTTCATGATGATGTTACCAGTGTTTTTAGCACGGGTAAAACCAGCTTCTACCATAGCAAATCCGGCCTGCATCCAGAATACCAGAGCTGCACCGATCAAAAACCAAACGCTGAATGTTGTTGCGTTTGCGCTTTCTACTGCCTGAGCAATTGTCTGAGCAATTTCTTCAGTCATAATAACCTCCAAGTTAAACAAAAAAGGTGTGTTTGCGGCTAAAAAGATAGAATCTTTCCATCCGCAAACACACCTTTGTGTCATGATAATCTAAAAAAATAAAAGGCGACAAGAATCTGCGTCATTACAAATTCTTATCGCCTTTGATGTTTAAACTCTACAGTTTTTGAAAAAAATAATCAATAGGAAAATCAATTATTTTGTATTCTTATTTGCAAAAGTCTTCAAGCCTTCGATTACAAGAATTACAGCGAGAACTGTCATTGCAAGAGCAAAGAAGAGCTGGAACCAGTTACCCCAGAAGAAGGCATTTGGTGCAGCACTTACCATTGCAGTAATTTTCTTTACAACAGTAATTACAAGCTGAGTCAAAGTTGCGCCGAGCATGAATACAGTTGGAATAATGAACATCTTGTTGTTCTTTCCAATCTGACCAAGCCAAGCTGCAACTGCCATAAGAGCAAGACCTGCCAAAAGCTGGTTTGCAGAACCGAACAAAGCCCAGATTGCAGAAAGCTTCAATCCACCAAGGATACAGCCGATTACAACCATGAAACAAGTTCCGAACATAGGATTTGCAAGAACTTTGCGTACACCCTTTGCATCTTTCCAGGTTTCTTCCCCTTCTACAAGGAACAATTCGCTGAACATAAAGCGGCTCAAGCGGGTTGCAGAGTCAAGAGAAGTAAGAGCGAATACAGAAACGGCAAGTGTAAGAAGTGCAGTTATGATTCCGTAGATTTTTGAATCAGCAGAACCGAACATAATTGCAATACCGTTACCAAAAGCAGTTGCAGGAGAACCGGCAAAATGCCAGATTCCATTTGCATCTACAGAAAGGAATTTTTTAGAAACGAATCCCAATGCGATAAGAGAAATTACACCAAGAGCAGATTCGATAAGCATTGAACCGTAAGCAATTCTTTTTGCATTGCGTTCGTTATCAAGCTGTTTTGAAGTAGTTCCGGTTGCGATAAGTGAATGGAATCCTGAACAAGCACCACAGGCAACTGTAATAAACAAAGCCGGGAACATTGTACCGATTGACTGTTTCCATCCTGTGAATGCAGGAAGGTCAAAACTGATTTCACGGGCATTTCCTGTAAATGCTGCAATAACGATTCCTAAAACGGCGATAAACATCATTGCATATAACAGGTAAGAAGAAAGATAATCACGAGGCTGAAGCATAATCCATACAGGAATCAACGAAGCAATTGCAATATAAGCACCGATGAGACAAATCCATGTAACGCGATTCAAAGCGATACCAACATTCAAACCAAGAATTACGATTCCAACAATAGCAGCGAGTCCGAAGATTGTTGCATATCTATTTCTAATTCCAAGGCGATTTGTAAGAATTCCGTATAAAACTGCAAGAATGATGAAACAGAACGAAATCATAGCTGTTGTCTGATTTCCATTAGGATTAAGAACAAAGCCAAACTGAGCCTTAGCACCTTCTGCAATTTGCTGAGCAGTTGGAGCTACAGTAAGAAAAGTTGCAGCAACAACGTTTACAAACGACGCAATTACAAGAATCAAAACCAAAAGAGCAAAAAGAATAAAAAGCTTTTTAGCAGTTTTTCCCATTGAAGACTTAATGATTTCACCAACAGATTTTCCATCGTTTCTAAGCGAAGCAAAAAGTGAACCATAGTCCTGAAGACCGCCAAAAAAGATTCCTCCGATTACACACCAGAGAAATACCGGAACCCATCCGAATACAGCAGCCTGAATAGGACCGTTGATTGGACCTGCACCTGCGATTGAAGAAAAGTGATGTCCCATTAAAACTGCTGGTTTTGCAGTTACATAATCGACACCGTCCTGTTTTTCCACAGCAGGAGTCTTACGTGAAGGGTCAATTCCCCACTGCTTTGCAAGCCAGGAACCATAGAACACGTAACCGGCAAAAAGCAAAGCGATTGCACCAAGAATGATAAACAATGCAGTCATTGTCTTCCTCTCTTTTATAAAAATAATTTTTTTATATCATCGGCAAAGCGGTTGGCAAAGCATTTTCGTGAAGTCTCTTCGTAGATACACAATCGAAAACGACTCCAGCCGTAGATACCGAATTTATACGATTTATAAAAGTTGATTTTTCTTGCAGTTTTTTTTGCTTCATCTGCCAAAACGGGACAGATTATAATCAAAGTGATATCACTGTTGCGATGACCATAAGCAGGTTTTACTTTTGAAAGTCCTGTTATCCAGGCAAGATTAGCGAGTTCCTTTACTTTTTCGATTGAAAAAACTTCTTGTGCGTCGTAAAAATACACGTATTCATTGGAATCGATGTCCGCAATCTTTGCGCTTTTTACAAGAACATATTTTTCTGTGTGAGATTTAAACTCCGCCTCTGCGCAGAACGGAGAAGCAACATCAGCATCATCCTTGCCAGAAATTTTTAGAGAGTAATATGGTCTGTAAGAATTATAAAGTTTTTCAAGTACTTCAGAACTCATTTATTTCAGTATAAAAAAAACTTAGTGTTGCGTAAACTGAAATAATATCAATTTATTGATGAATATTTTGCAAGATAGAGATAAAAAATAGCTCCCAGCAATGCTCACTGGAAGCCATTTTAGTATTATTAGAATCCTAAGAAAGGACTTTCTTTAGCAAGTTTTCCAGGAGCTGCTGTTGCAAGACCTGTTTTTACAAGAACAACAAGTGCAGAATCACTAGAACCACTCGCAGCACAACTTATTTTACCATTAGAAGCAGTTACAGTTTTTCCTGTGATTACGTTTACATAATCACCATTCAAAACTCCTTCCCAGCTGTGAGTTCCTGCACCTACACCAACAAGAGCATAAGAATCGACATTCTCGTTAGTAATCTTATTTTTTCCTGTATAGCGGCGTTTGTAACCAGCCCATCCACCGGAATGACCTTCTGTAGAATACTGTCCCATCTGTAAAGCAGGAATTGCCGCACGGATTCTGTTCAAGTCTCGTAAATGCTTTGAAAGTTCAGCAGACAAAGTATTTGCAACTTCACCACTTGCAGTATATTCACCAAAGTCGGTTGCTGTAACAGATCCTTCAAGATGAGGTCCATAATATGCACGACCTGTTTTTTCAAGAGACATATTTACGCCGTTTGCACCACCACCCGGCCAGTCATTTGGTTTTCCTTCTGCAAAGCGGATTTCTGAACCGTAATAAACAATAGGAATACCACGATAAGTGAAGAGCATAGACCAGGCTGCAGCAAAATCACCCCGCCATCGAGTTTCAAGTTTATTTGGACCATAGTCATGGCTGTCTGTATACCAGGTAAGATATGTTGCGTCATTATACTTACCATCATTACCGTGTGTACGACCATATGCACCCCCTACACCATCGCAGAAACCATTATGAGCGATGATATCAATAGTTGATACATGGTAGTCACTTTCTGGAACTGCTTTATGTGAATAATCAGGCGTTCTATAATTATTTCCATTCAAGAGGTGGTTATTTGATATATCTGTCAAATCTGGAGTAACAGAATTATCCCAAGTATAATTTGGCTGACGCAATTCTTTAGGCTTATCCGACAACTGATTTACAAAGTTTGCAACTTCTCCAAAGATAAAGAAATCTGACCCTCCACGAGCTTTCTTTGCATTTTCGGTAGCAGCTTCGGCCAGGAATGCAGGCCAGAAAGCATTATTCAAAGTTCGCTTGTCAACATGCATAATCGTATCAACACGGAACATATCAACGCCCATATCAATATAACGCTTGTATGCATTGATTACATATTCCTGAACTTCAGAACTTTCTGTGTTCAAATCAGGACAATCTTCATGCATTGTGCGTAAATTTGCATCAGGGAATACATCGAACATACCGTCATTGTTATATCCGTTTGCCCAACCATGAGCATGAAGCTTTGGAGAAGCACAATACTGTTCATAGGTGTAACTAGCTGTTGCACTTCCATTGACTACAGAAAAATCCCCTGTATCAATCGTATACTGATAAGTTTCCGTACTATGGTATTGATGCTTAGATTTATCAGCAAGACTAGAGTATTTCTGAATATCAATAGGCAAGAAAGGTCTTACATCACCAACAAAGTTTGCATAAGCCGGAATATCTGTACCACCCACATCTACATAATTATTACCAATCTTGATTTTAAAGCCTGCAGGATACTTTCCAGGGCTAGTCAAACCATCATATTCCCATCCATTCGGGTAACGCTGAACACCTGAAAGTCCAGTTTTATTTGCAACACTGTAAGCCGCTTCGTAGGCTTCTTCATCATAAACAAAATTTTCCCATCCTACAGGAGTTGGCATTGTGTTAGGGTCTCGATTGTATTTGTATTCTGCAAAATCTTTAAGTCCGAAGCGTCCTGAATGCTGCAGAACGATATCAAGACAAATCTTCATGCCTCTGTTATGAGCTTCATCAATTACACGCTGGAAATCATAACCGTCAGAAACTAGACGAGCGTCCTCGCGGTACATATCCCATGCATGATAACCATGATAACAAAGCGGACTTCGGTTCTGTACTACAGGAGTAATCCAGATACAAGTGAAGCCAAGAGCTTTAATATAATCCATCTTTTCTACAAGACCTTTAAAGTCACCTCGCCAGGTAACATCTTCAGGACCTGTAAAACCATCTTCACTAGATGGAATATTGTCATTTGCTCGAGCTTCTGTCCAAGAACAGTTTTCATCACCAATTGTATTTGCAGGGTCACCATCAAACCAGCGTGCTGTAAGCAGGAAGTAAATAGTCTCCTGACGAGGATCCCAGCGGGTTGCTTCAGGTGTTGTTCCAACACTGTAATAGTATGTCCCTGTTGTACCATTTCCAGAAGCATCTACTGCAAGAATTCGGATTGTAATTTTCTCGTCCATACCAACATTAATCGTTGTTCCTGCTACATATCTAGCAGAATTTGTAGTTGGTGTTGAGTTATCAGTTGTGTAATATGCAGTTACTCCAGCAGCACCTTTGTTATCTGTAAAGGTAAATGAAACACCTATTTCTGCGTCATAGCGACCAGTCTGCTTTGAAGGTACAATTTTAGGAGCCTCAAGGTCTGCATTTGGATCAATTATATATTTTACAGAAATCACTTCACTCCACTGAGGCTCTGCATCTGCATTGAATCCAATAGCCTTAAGAGTTGTAGTTGAATCAATATTAATTGAACCAGTATACATCCTTGAAGTAAGGTTTGGAGTTGAACCATCTGTTGTGTAATAAATTACATCAGTTGCCTGTTTTGATGTAATTGTAACTGTCTGAGATGCAGTATAAGTTCCACCTGCAGGTTTAATTGAAAGAACAGGAGTTACCGGTTTATCAGGATTCTCTGCATACCAGATACCGTCTTTATACCACCATTCACCAGCTGTGCGGCTAAGGTTACCAGTCTGACCACCATTACCATTATTGAAAATCAAGTTACAATCAGTTCTGCTGATCTCAACATCGTACCAGCCGTCACCGTCACTATCGGTCATTGCTTTTCCAGGCCAAGCACCAAATAATTCTGTGTTAGAATCTATCCATGCATAAATTTTTGTATATCCGCTTGAAACCGGACAATGCACAATAATTCTGTCTGTTACAGTTCCAAGGATACCAATATTACAAGTTCCACCAGCTGTAACTGTTGCATAAGTTTTTACAACCTGCTGACCATTCTGAGTTACATAAACCGGCCATATACCAGGAGCAATACCGCTTAAAGAGCCTTCTCCTGCAGAAACACTTGATTTTATAGAAGAAACAGGGTCACCAACCTGAATTGTGCAGCCGTCATAGTAGTTTGTAAAAGTAACAGAACCAGTTTCTAGTTCATAATTAGAAATCGTATTTATCCCGTTTACAGAAGAAGCAGAAACATAGTCAGATGCAATAGCGGCAGCATCATACAGAGCCCAGCTCTTTGCTGCGCCGGAGATTTTTGACTGAACCGCTGTTTTTTCAACACCTGCAAGATTTACATCAAGCAAACGAAGTTCTTCAAATACGTTTCCAAGCAAACTTGTAGACTGATTTACAGAAATTGTATTATTTCCAGAATTAATATCTGTAACCGCACGAAGCATTACAGTTCCCAATGCCTTTTTTGAACTGTCATATGCATAGACTGTTACAACGCGGTTTTTTCCAGCAGGAATATTATTTACCGTTATTGATCCTGTACCATTAGTAGCCTCGGAATAACCTTCTGATGAAATAACCGATGTTATTCCTGTACCTGTTACATATGCATTTGCATAGGCTATATCACTAACATTCAATGCACGCGAATCACCTGAATTAATTGTAAGCGAACCGTACTGTACTGTTTTTGCATTAGCTGCGGCAAGCATTCCCAACAAAACATCATTTTTGTCATTTAAAGAATCTGAACATGAAGCAAAAATAAGTGCAGACAAAAATGCCAGACTGCCCAATAATCTTACGGCAAACTTTTTGAACATAATTCCCCCTGATGTGGAAACATAGATAAAATAAATTTAAATAAACTGAATACAAAGAAGCACAAACTTTTATAAATAATTTCAAGGCTTT
>CAMHIV010000044.1 GCA_946185185.1 uncultured Treponema sp.
TTCTTATTGTGGTGGAGTGGACCAGATAATCAAAAAACGGACAAGTTTTAGTGAAACAAATTTAAACACCGAAAAAAACATGTCTCCCGATGAAATCCTTCATAAAATCTACATCGGCAAAGACATCTTAGACAGAAAAGAATATTGCTATAAATGCCTGAAAATTGACGACTCATTTCCAAAGTACATTCGTGATAATCAGGAACGATACTCTTCATTAATTTTACGTCAGAACTTGTTTCAAAAAATAGCCAACTTATTCGTAATTGTAAATTGCTATGTTTATATTAAAAAAGGTAATTTACAAAGAAAACTCAAGCAAGCTGAAAAATCAATCAGAAGAACTTTATCTCCATGCAAGAAATTTGTATTTCAGCTTTTAGGGATTTATAAATAAAGTTGTGTTTTCATTTATATACTCCCAAAGGCTATTATATTACCCAACGACAACAACATCCTGTACAATCTCTTTTACCTGTTCAGGTGTCATATCAAGCGATTTTGCTATAAGTTCTACAGAAGCTCCATTGGCATAAAAACTTCTGGCGGCTTCTATAGTTTTTTCTTCTCGACCTTCGTTACGCATGTCACGTTTGAATTCTTCTTCGTCAAATTCTGTAAGGCTCATGGATAGTACCTCCTGTTTTTGGATCTTGAAAAGGCCGTTCAAAAGGTTTCGATTAATTGCCCAGTCCACGGCTTCATTTACGGCTTGTTTTGCTGGCATCCCGCTTTTTTTGTTGTCTGAAATGCGGGTTACATACTGAACATAATTATACAACGGCCTGCACTTTTTTTGAAGAGATTCGTTATGATTTCGGTTTATGTTTATCATGGTTGCTGTCCACTCAAATTCTCCGGGAGAGGTTGGTTTTTCAAAGGAATCTGAAAGGTGTAACTTCACTGTATCAGGGCATTCTTTTTCGCCGTTGTAAAATACAACAAATTGAGGACAAGGGATTTTGACTAGGGATGTGCGATGTAAGGTCTTCCCATTTTTGCTAAGATACATTTGGTACAGTTGTGCAAAATACATAAGACCGCGTAACGGCATGTTTGGATTGTAGGTCGACTGCTGCTCAAAGAGTGTCATCTGTGAATCAATCAGAAAAGAAACATCATTCTTCATGGTAAGGTAGATTACATTTTCAATCGTATTGAGTTCGAGTGCATCCGGGTCGGTGTAGCTGGTACCGTTCAAGGCGTTATACAGTTCAAGTCTCCATTCCTTGCTCTGTTGTGTATCTCTCCCAAAGATTGCTTTAAAAAGCCTGTCCTTGTATTGCTTCTGTGGATAAGTTTCTATTAGTTCGTTCATTTTCTACATGTACTCCTGAATATATAACAGGGATTTCATGTGAAAAAATGAATTTTACGGAAACAAATTTTTCTCTTCCCGCGCCCCTTAAAACACAAAATACACAAACTGCGTTTTTTCTGTAATCGAATAAAACAACAGCACAAATACAAGTACGTAGTAACAGAGCCAGCGGACAGGGATTGGGAATCGTTTTATTAGTGTGCAGCCTTCTGTTTTTCTTGTGACCAGGCTAACAGCTATGAGGACGACAATAAATGCCAGCGAAAGTTTTAATGCGGTAAGGTCAAAGGATTCGTGCAGGAAAAACAGATAATTCAGCGAAGAATAAAGCGGATAGTCATGGGCCGCTTTTAAAACTAGTGAAAGTTCAGATGGAATTAACATTAGTTTTTTGAGTGCAAGTAGAAAATCTGGAACGCTTTCGGCCCTGAAAGAAATTGCAAGCAGTACAAAAATTGTGAAGGTCATTGCGATTCTTGCAGTTTTTATGATTCTGTCGTTCTGGTGATTTCTAATAAATTGAATTTTATTTGTAATCGGGCGGAACAAAACTTCAAGCGAAAGTATTATTCCGTGCATAAAGCCCCACAAAACAAAATGCCAGCCGGCACCATGCCAAAGTCCGCTTAAAGTCATGACTATGACAAGGTTTAGGCAGTGGCGCACAATTCCCCGCCTTGAACCGCCCAATGGAATGTATACATAATCCTTGAACCAGGAAGAAAGGCTAATGTGCCAGCGTGTCCAAAGTTCGCTCATGGATTTTGAAAAGAAAGGGCTTTTGAAATTGCGCATAAGCTTAAATCCAAGAATTCTGGCGCTTCCGATTGCTATGTTTGAATAGCCCGAAAAATCGCACAGAACCTGAAAGCAGAATAAAATCGTAGAAAGTAGAATCGAACAACCGGTTGCGGGTTGAAGCTGGCTATATACACTGTTTACATAAATTGCCAGGCGGTCGGCGATTACGATTTTTTCAAAAAGTCCCCATGCAATAAGCTTAAGGCCGGCTTTTATTTCTTCCGGCTCGATTGTTCTGGAGGTTTTAAACTGTGGAAGCAGGTTTTCCGTGCGTTCTATTGGGCCGGCAACCAGCTGGGGAAAAAATGTTACAAAAAGTGCATAAGTGAAAAAATTGTGTTCAGCGCATACTTTTCTTCTATATACATCTATTGTGTAGCCCAATGCCTGGAATGTGTAAAAAGAAATCCCGACAGGTAGAAGTACATTAAAGTTGATGTTCCATTTTATGATTGCGGCAAAAAAATTAAAATATTTGAAGACGAATAAAATACCCAGATTTGAAATCAGCGAAAATACCAGCACCAGTTTTCTATGGTTTGGGAAACGTTCCATCAGAAGGCCACTGGAATAGGTAATTGCGATGCTAAGTAAAATCAGAGCAAGGTAAGCGGGTTTCCAGCAGGCGTAGAAAAACAGACTTCCAGCAAGAAGTATGATTTTTGTTACTGTGTTTTTTTTAAGAACGACAGCTGAAAAGTAATTTAACGCAAAAATCACAGGCAGAAAAAGCGCATATTGAATCGAATTAAAAAGCAATTTCTTCCTCCTGCGTCTGCAAAAATCCCATTTCTCTAACGGCAGAAATTATTTTATCAGTGTACTCCGCACAATATTCATCTTTAAGGTGAACAGGATCTTTGAACCATTCTTCGTGACTTGTATATTCTTCCGACCTGTTAAAATCCAGCCAGTTTATTTCCATTTCGCGTTTTTTGCATTCTTCCAGAACGGCGCTCTTCAAATTTTCAAAAGCATCAAAATAATCCGAATTTTTTAAAATCTCTACAGAACTTCCAGGAAGGGGAGGCGTGACTACAATCGGATGAATGTTGTGTTCGTTGCAAAGTTGCACCATTTTCAGAACGTAATTTTTGTTGTATTCGATACCAGTTTGTTTTTGCCGTGGGTAAGTTTTATTAAAAGCATGCATGAAATTTTCCTGTTCAAAACGCTTTTCAAGAAAACTGAAGCCCTGTGTTTTTTTTCTACCCGCAGATTTTTCATCTGCCATATTTTCCGAGTCAGATAAAAAACGTTGTTTTATCTTAAAAAATGGAAATTCCGAATAGACCACAGGAATTGCGCAATAGCGTATTTTGTCAAAAATTGAATATTCTTCTATATAATTGCTTTTTAAGAACTGGTAATAACGCCCCTTAATCAATTTAAAAATGTCGCCGTTCAGAATACCGTCCACTTCGCCATAGGAAAGCACGATTACAAAAATGCTGTCTTTTGCAAAATGCTCAATGTATTGTTCAAGAATGTGAAAATCATAATTAATCGGCTGCATCAGCAGGGAAAACTTAAACGCGTTTAATTCCGGGTGATTTGAATAATCCATCTGTTCTCCAAGCGAATTGCCGGAATTTGCAATCTGAATGTCGTAGGGAACATTTTTGAAGCGTGAAATATCGTTATCCCCAAAGAAGTATTCTGCATTTTTATAGAGAAGATTAATAATCTCAAACGGAAAGAAAAGAACAAACAAGAGCAGAAACAGTTTTTTCATACAATAATATTATAGCTGAATTTGATAAAAAATGATGCTTTTTTTGTTTTTTGATTTATAATTACAGTGATATCGAGTTATTAAATGGTTAAGTAAAATTGGCGCGAAGGAGCGGAGCGATGAGGGAAAAACACTCTGTTTGTGGATGTCGCGTAGCGACAGTTTATAGGTTCCCTTACCACAAACAGCGTGTAGTGCACTAGTGCACGATTTTACATCGTCGCTATGCGACTGGAAGCCAATTTTGATGAAGAATCTATAAACTCGATATTAATATAATTAAGGAGAGTTTTTGATGAAAAAGCTTTATTTTAAATTATTACCCATTTTGGGTCTTGCCTTTTTGTTTGTGTTTACAGGCTGTAACGACGATGTAAACAATCAGACAAAAAATGCAATGGCTGTTATCGCTGCCAAAAACACGGGTGTTACAACGGTAACGTTTAACACATCTCACGGAACGAACGTTGCAAAGTTTGATAATTCAAAAAAGAAAATCGTTTCTTCAAGTTCACTTGATAAAGAAACAGGGCTCGTTACAACCCGTTCTTACGATTACGATTCGGAAAATAACATCCGCATGCTTAACATAAAAAGACCGTATGCTCCGGAAACAGTTTATTTGTATGGAGTAAAAGAAGAAAACGTAACCCGCTCGGCTTCAACTATTTCTGAAGATATTATTGACACTCCTGTAAAAGTACGCACAGTTTCAAAATCTGTTGCCGCAACAACTCGTTCAGCAGGCTCGGAAGAAACTTTGACTACCGAATATTATTGTGACGAGGCTGGCAATATCGTTGCTGTAATTCAGAAAGACAGCTACGGTAATATCAAAATGAAATCTGCTACAGGAGAGTAACAATGAAAAATATAAAGAAATTTTTATGTGCCGCATTGGCTCTTATTCCAGTGGGTACATTTGCAGATACTCATCTTAGAGACTGTGTTTATGATTACAAGCCGGAAGTGTTCGACTTTTCGGCCGACGGTATTGAAGAAGTATTTATGGACGGCCGTGCTATAGTTCCTACAGTTCTGGATCTGCAGGTGGGCGATTTGTTCATCGATGAAGACGGGATTATTCAGGTTGTAGACAGCATTGTTGTAGACAGCGATGGTAACCTTACAATTAATTCGTCTATGCCGGGCAATGTGCGCTCGTTTATGGAAATGGTCAGCATCCCTCGACAGGATGTAGAAGTAGAAACAGCAGACTGGGAAATCATGGGTTCGGATGCTCATACAGAATTGATTGAAGAAACAGGAAGTCGTGGTATTGGTTCTGCATCAGCCGGGGGAATGCTGGGTAAAGCTATTCCTGAAGATAAGCGCCAAATGACACCTAGTATTCAGGTTGCAATTCCGCTGGATCCTTCAAAAGATCCTATTGCTGGCATGAAAAAAGCCTTGAATGCTTCGCAGGAAGATATTGATAAGGCTAAGAATTCAGGAAATTGTAAAGATACTTCCGGTTCTTCACTCGTAATCAGGGCCGAAGTTCCTTATAGTGCAAAACAGTTTACAATCACACCTACTGTTGATTTGCCATATACAACTGTTATTACCCGCAAAAAGACTTATAACATTTATAAAAAGGCTTATTGGACAAAAGAAAACTGGTATCATCAGGGTAGTGCATATATTGGTGTTGCTATGGATGTTTACACCGGTTTGGGAGTCCGGGTTGATGTGGTTGGTAAAAAGAGTTGTGAAATCATGCTTGCTAAGACACCTACGGAAGGTGTTTACGCCGGTCTTTATTTGTGGCCGGAAGTGACTCTTATGGCGGGAGTAACCTACCAGAACTATGTTCACATTCTTTATTCTTGTAGTGCAAGCTGTGATCTTGATGGAGAATACATCCTTGCTGTTCCTCATAATTTCCGTAAGAATGTTTATCAGAATATAGTAAGTACCGGAACATCCTTTGATGGTTCTATTATCGGTACAGCCGGATTCTTTATTGGACCAAAAATTGCTGTAGGTATTGCCGGTTTTGATCTTGCGGCCATTCAGGCAAAATTCGGACCTGAAGCAAAACTTACGATGCCAATATTCTCTGTAGTTTCTTATAATGATCCATATAACACTATTGCTGCTACTGACAGTGGTTATTATATGGGTAGTGTTTATGAATCTAAGACTCTTGAAGAAGCTTTAAAAGACACAAAATTCCAGCTTTACTTAAAGGCCAGTGTTTCGGGCAGTTTGATTAAGGGGCTTATCTCTACAGATTTCTACACCTGGAAATCAAGTCCATTGTTTGAACTTCCAAAAGATTGGGACAAAATAGTAAAAGTAAATAATTAAGTTACGGAGAGATTGCTATGAATAAATATATAACCACTGCTGTTGCTCTACTTTGCGGCATCTCGCTTGCTGCGTGTAACAACGGCACTAATGATGATAATACAAAGCTTCTGCTTGCAGCTAAAGGTGCAGGTTCTTCCGGTTCTGGGGATACAACCTCTTATGTAGAAACAAGCCATAATCACTTAAGTGAGCAGTATACTGATGTTTATGAACTAAAACAGGATACTGATTTTAGTACTGATATTGAAAACATAATTGAAAAGATATGTTTTACTGGAGATAACACTCTAGATTATGACGAAGTTGTTTATAAGGATAGCAACAATACAGCCGATTATTACAAGGCGACTTATTATCTTTATAATATTTTTTCTATTGCCGTAACAGATTCGACTTCATGTGTCATCGCAAAAGGTGTTTACATCAGGGATAATACGAATAAGGTAAAAACCTTGAAAGAGTACACCTTTGATTCTCCAAAGACAAAGGCAGAAGCCGATGCATATACAGGGGTGGCAACTCTTGCTTACTACGAAAGCTTTGAAGATACAGGGCTTACACAATCAACCTGCAGATGTATATACATGCCTTCCAAGAATTATGAAATTGATACTTTGACTACAACAGATTATTTTACTCCTAGTGGAACAGGCGACTTGATTGTTGAAGTAACAAAGGATTATCTTCCTTTCAACCTTAAGTGGGATGAAACTGCAAAGGAAGGAGTTGTAATCGATTCTAGTCTGCTGACGACATCTGGACAAATTGTATTCAAAAACTATAAAGGAGACGACCAGGCACCGGTTGATTTCCCGGTTGTACAGGAAAAGTGTGTAACATATAAAAAAGCAAGTTCCGGAAATCCTTATGATTTCGAAGCTGTTATGACTAATAGTTTCCAGCGTATTTATTCACAAAATAAAGATTCTATCGAAGGTTATAATTTTGATGAAACTAATTATTATCGCTACGATTTCTTGTGGAATCCTAATGTTTGTACTGATTCTTATACTGAACAGATTTGCTGGGAATTGGAAAAAGCAAATGGTTCTGTATCTATCGATATTGAAGATCCAACCAGTTTTGCTACCGGAGACCGAAGCACCACAGTTATCAAAGATTTCAAGATTTATGGCGGTAAACATTATGTTACAAGATTGACCTGGCTCAATTCAGAATTGAAGACGAACTATTATCGTGTTTTTGAATATGAACCACTAACAAACAGAGACGGGTCAGATTCTTCGACAGACTATTATGAATATCTTTACATGCATGTTATAAGTGATTCAACTTCGGATTATCCAACTCACAAGGCATTTGTCCGCGAAGGTCACCAGGATTATATCTCTGGGACTGACGAAAATGACAATCCTATTGTTACTAACCTCTATGTTGTTTCTGGATATTCGAACGAAATTTCCTATAAGGATACTTATTCGACCTCAGGAACATCTTCGACTTCTGGCACCAGCGGTAATGTAGCAAACCGTTCGATTGAAATAGAAGAATCTAGACCGTCGTTTGCAAATCCATTGCCAGTACTCAAACTCGGCAAAGCAGAACGATTCTAGTTTTTCGCGGTGGTTGAGGCCCTTCGACAGGTACTTCGACAAGCTCAGTAACCACTCAGGGACCGCAAACTCAACCACCGTTTCGGCATCGGTCATTGAGGCTCTCGAAATGCCCCTTTTTCTCTTATAGGTAAAACCTATTACGCACTATACTAAAAATGTATAGTGCATTTTATTGAAATTATAGGTTTTACCTATTACACTTTATTCATAAATTTAATAGTACAATTTCTTCAGGAGAAAAAAATGGAATTAGAGACAAAATGTATTCATTCAGGTTACTCACCAAAGAACGGTGAATCTAGAATGATTCCTATTATTCAGAGTACAACTTTTAAATATGACACCAGCGAAGATATGGGAAAACTTTTTGATTTGGAAGCAAGTGGTTATTTCTACACTCGTCTTCAGAATCCTACAAATGATATGGTTGCTGCAAAAATTGCTGCATTGGAAGGTGGTACAGCTGCAATGCTTACAAGTTCTGGACAGGCAGCTTCTTTCTTCTCAGTTTTCAATCTTGCAAATAACGGCGACCATGTAGTTGTTTCTTCTTCAATTTATGGCGGTACTTTCAACCTCTTCAACGTTACAATGCGCAAAATGGGAATCGATTTTACTTTCGTAGATCCTGATTGTACAGATGCAGAACTTGAAGCTGCATTCAAACCAAACACAAAATGTGTATTTGGTGAAACAATTTCTAACCCTTCATTGTTCGTATTTGATATCGAACGCTTTGCAAAAGCAGCTCATGCACATGGTGTTCCTCTTATCGTTGATAACACATTTGCAACTCCAATCAACTGCCGCCCATTCGAATGGGGTGCAGATATCGTAATCCATTCAACAACAAAATACATGGACGGTCACGACGCAACTGTTGGTGGAGTAATCGTTGATTCTGGTAAATTCGACTGGATGGCTCACGCAGATAAATTCCCTGGACTTTGTACTCCAGATGAAAGCTATCACGGAATCGTATACGCTACAAAGTTTGGCAATGCCGGCGCATTCATCACAAAGGCAACTGCTCAGCTTATGCGCGACTTCGGTTCAATTCAGGCTCCAATGAACGCATTCCTTTTGAATCTTGGTCTTGAATCACTTCCACTTCGCATTGCAAAACACTGTGCAAACGGACAGGCTTTGGCAGAATTCCTTTCTAAGAGCGACAAGGTTGCATGGGTAAATTATCCTGGACTTCCTGGAAACAAATACTACGAACGCGCAAAGAAATATCTTCCAAACGGAAGCTGTGGTGTAGTAAGCTTTGGTTTGAAGGGCGGACGTGCTGCTGCAGAAAAATTCATGAAGAACTTGAAGATGGGTATGATTGCAACTCACGTAGCTGATGCACGCACATGTTGTTTGCACCCTGCAAATGCAACTCACCGTCAGCTTTCTGCAGAAGAATTGAAGGCAGCCGGAATCCCAGAAGAAATGATTCGATTCTCTTGTGGTATTGAAAACATCAAAGACTTGCTTGAAGACGTACAGAACGCCCTCGCTGCAGTGTAAGTGATAACGCAGGCGGTCATTTCGAGAACCTCAATGACCGCAACGGTGGCTAATCGGCCCCTGAGTTTATCGAAGGTTCGAAGCGGTGGTTAATCGGACCCTGAGGCTCTCGAAGGGGCGAAACCACCGTATGTTGTAAGACCGGTCATTTCGACAAGCTCAATGACCGGTCTTACTATTTTAAAGCGATTCGGCAAGCAGATAATAAGTTGCCATCTGATGTGATTTTTCAAATCCATGATATGTAGCAGCAGCTATCATGTATCCGGTTGGCTTAATGAATTTTTCATACATAATTCCATCCAGTGGATTTGTGTCGTTTATATTCTTTGTAATAAGGTTTGAAAGAATCTGCATGTAGAAAGCAGGAGCAATATATCCGCTCAAAACATATTTTCCATCTTCAAGTGTGATAGAAATGTTTGAATACTGGAAAACCAAAAGATTCTGCAAATCTGTTCTTGCGTTTGTAGCTTCTTCGCTTGTTTCAAAAGTCATTTTGAAAAGGTCATCTTCGTTTGTACCCAATGTGTAAAGGTGATCCCGGTCAGAACTGATTCCGGCAAGCGATGCTTCAAAAACAGGATCTTCTGCACCGGCGCTCTGGTAAAATCCGTTTGCATCGGCAAATCCCTTAGAAAAGAGCTCGTACCAGCGGGTAGAAAGATTTACATTATTTTTTACAGAAACCTTTTTGGTAATTCCATAGCGTGTAAATCCCCACTGCTGTGGCGGCATAATAACAACTGCATCGTCACTGTTTAAGATGTTGAAAACAGTTTTGTAAGTATTGTCTGCTTCATCGATAGTTGTTGTGTATGGAGCCGCAAAAGTGTAGGTAAATGTCTTTTCAAATGAACCCGAAGTTTCGTATTTTGCTCCCAAAATGTTTGCAACTGCAGCGCCTCGTGAATGTCCTGTCAAATAAATAATCTTTTTTGCACCGGTTGTTGTGTGAGACCCAATATATGACTGAACCAAATCGTCTACGCGTTTTGCAGCAACAGAAAATCCCTTGTGTTCTTTTTTATTTGTCCAGTCAGAATGAGTTCCTGTGATTGTGTAATATTCTGTTGTATCGCTTCCTACATCAAAGTTGCTTGTCCACTGAGTAACAGAATCTGTTCCGCGCAAAGAAAGAATGAAAAGTTCATAGTCTTCGTTATTGTACTGAACTGCTTTGTGAGAAATTACAAAATTTTCAGTATCTCTAAGATCTTCAACGGCGCCGTTTCCTGCTTCATGGAATTCTGCGTCAGAAAATCCCAGTGTTTCAAAAACGGTTAATTTATCGTTGTTTGCAGAAGGACTTTTCTTGTTGGTGAATTCGATTCTTGAAGTTTCGTAAATATCAGTTGCAAGAACAATACCCATTTTTGAAAAATCCTTGTAGTAAACTGTCGGATCGCGGGTAATCAAATCAGTTTCTTTAAAACTAAAGCTGACTGGATAAACGTAATCGCCGCTGTGCATTATTCCCGAATAGTAAGATGGCACTAATGCCGAAATGACTGCATTTTCTGTAATTGATTCTACAAGAGCGTTTGGTTCATCTGCGTCTGTAGAACATCCAAAAGTCAAAATTGAAAGTAAAGCTGTAAATAAAATTAATAATTTCTTCATACTAGGATTATACTATTGTTTTGCATGTTTGAAAACTATTAGCGGTCATTGAGCCTGTCGAAATGAGAAAGTTAATGGCATTGTTTGAAAATGTGTTTTATAATAGTAGAAACTTAATTATGGGAGAAAATTATGATTGATTATACAGAAGGTTCAGGAAAACAGTACCATACTGGAGTTGGACCGGCCGATATTGGAAAATATGTGATTATGCCGGGAGATCCAAAGCGATGCGCCAAAATTGCCGAATATTTTGAAAATCCAAAGCTTGTTGCCGATGTGCGCGAATTTGTAACTTACACGGGAACTCTTGCCGGCGAGAAGGTGAGTGTAACTTCTACGGGAATTGGTGGTCCTTCCGCTTCGATTGCTATTGAAGAACTTTCAAAATGCGGCGCACACACCTTTATCAGAATCGGAACCTGTGGAGGAATGCAGGAAGAAGTTCTTGGCGGGGATGTTGTTATTGCAACCGGTGCGGTTCGTATGGAAGGAACCAGCCGTGAATTTGCTCCGATTGAATATCCTGCCGTTGCGGATATTAATATTGTAAACGCTCTTATGGATTCTGCCCGCGAAATGAAAGTGCCTCATCATGTTGGAGTAGTGCAGTGCAAGGATTCATTTTTTGGCCAGCACGAACCGGAAGTTATGCCGGTAAGCTATGAGCTTGAAAACAAGTGGCAGGCCTGGCTCAGAATGGGATGTCTTGCTTCAGAAATGGAATCAGCTGCTCTTTTTATTGCAGGAAGCTTTTTGCGTGTTCGGGTTGGTTCGTGCTTTCTTGTTGTTGCAAATCAGGAACGTGCTAAAAAAGGTTTACCAAACAAACAGGCTCACGACACAGATGTTGCAATTCGTGTTGCAGTAGAAGCATTGAAAAAGATGATAGAACGGGATAGAGCATAAAAAAACCGAGGCGCCGAATAACAACGTTACCCAGAGCCTCGGTTGTCCGGTTTTCACGGACATCGGAGAGAGTTTATCAGCTTATTTACAAGCTGACTATAATATAGAGTATGATTTAATATTTGTCAAATACTTTTTTAAAAAAAATGCAAAAAAAAATTAAAAATTTTAAAAAAATTGTTTTTTCAAACATAGAACAAATAGAAAAAACTCTATAAAATTAAAGTTATGAGAAAGTTAATCAATTTTTTTGCATTTTGTTTTTTCGGTTTTGTTTTTATTTCATGTGGACTTACAGAGCCAGATGAACAGAAATCGTTTTTGACCGTTACAATTGGAACGGATTTTATCAGCAAGCTTTATTCTTCAGAAACCCGCGGCATCGGAGCAGAAAATGCTACAGCGCCCCTTTCATATAAAGCAGAACTTACTGCGATGGCTTCTGATTATATGTGGACCACCAGTTCTGTGCTAACTGCAAGTAAGTCGGCCAATTTAGTAGTTCCTTCTATTCCTGCCAATTCAAGTGTTTCGCTTACTGTAAAAGTTATGGACAGTGAAGGCGATGTTGTTTACCAGGGATCCACTGCAGTTAATGCCGGCGTTGGTCAGAACCTTGCCTTGAACATGAATCTTTCTTATGCCAAAGACAGTGCACTTGATTTTAGTCTTAATACAAGTTCTAATTATCAAATCTTCGGCTATTACGAAGACGAAGATCCAGTTGATTTTGCTTATAATC
>CAMHIV010000045.1 GCA_946185185.1 uncultured Treponema sp.
TATTTTTCTTAACTGCAATCTTTTTTATGCCGATAAAGGAAGCATGAAAAAGATTGTATTTTTTTTATTACTAGTTATTTTTACAACAAATATTTATGCAAAAAGAGTAAAACCCCTTTATCAGCTTCCGGATAAAATCACTCCACAGGAAGAACTTGAACTTGCCGGGGAAACAAAGAGTTTTTTAGTTGCATCTTCAAAAGGTCTTTTCAAAATAAATTCTGTAAATTCATCTTTGCCTTTGTGGGTTCAGGGTTCTGTTGAACAAATTTTAAGAACAGAAACTCTTGGCGAGGATGGAAAAATCATCGAAAACTGGTATTTCAGAACCAGTAAAGGAATTCTTTTTTCATCAGATTTGGAAAATTTTGAACTCAGAAATGAAGGTCTTCCGGTTTTAACATTGAAACGTTATGACGGAACAAATATAAGCTTTGAAAAACAGGTTGCAGAATTAAAAGATATTAGTGCTAATCCATTAAATCCGAATCAATTGGTTACAGCAACAAAAGATGCCGTTTACCTTAGTCGTGATGGTGGAAGAAACTGGAAATCTTTGGGCTCAATGAGCGGTGCTACTCCCGGCGTAAAGGCCTGTGCAATCGGAAGTATGCCGGTAACCTACGATGACGGTTCAAAAGGTACTGAACTTGTAGTCTTTATGAGCCATCCGATTTTTGGCTTGAGTTATATTAAACCTGATGCAAATAAACCGGCATGGTTTGATGTTGCAAAAGGCTTTGAAATGATGCCGTCAATGACAAGTCCTGATGAAATTGCTGATATTTATCCCGTTATTTCGAAGGATTCGGATGGCAGTACTTTTGTAGAAATGTACATGACAAATACCTTTTTGCCTCGTGTTTACCGTTTTGACTGGCCGAATCGCTGTGCCATTCAGGTGTTCAAGGGTAAAGAACCGGCAGAAACTTTCGACGGTCTTTTTGCCGCTCAGGGAAAACTGTATTTTTCTGTAAACGAAGGAATACGTTCGTTTGATTTGCAGACAAGTGAAGTTTGTGAAACAGTTCCGTATTTAAGTGAATGGCAGAAAAGCTTTGCAAGTGTGCCTGGGAATATTGCTGCGGCATGGGTTCCTTATACACGAACTGGCGTAAAAAAAGGTCTTTGCTTTAATGAACTTTGGCTTCTTTATCCGGGAACAGTAAATTCTTCGTATGGGGAAGTTGCAAAGGGAAGAAAATCAATCTATGTTTCGGCATATCAGTGTCGTCAGCAGGCAGGTATTGATAAATTCAAAAAACTTATCCGCGATAATAATTTAAACAGCCTTGTAATAGATATGAAGGATGATTATGGACTTTTGCGCTATGATGCAAAAGATCCTCTCGTTGTAAAAAAAGGAAAGGTTACTCAGTATGCTGTGGATTTGGATCATTTTATTTCTGAATTTAAACAGGATAATGTTTACCTGATTGCCCGAATCGTTGTGTTCAAGGACAGAAATCTTTCTAAGTATGATAATTCGAAATATTCTGTATGGAATTACAGTACAAAAGCTCCTTGGCTGGGTATTAAAGAATACGAAGATATCGTGGACGAAGAAACTGGTGAAGTTACCGGAAAAAATACTATTTTCTACGATGAAAACTGGGTAGATCCGTATTGTCCTGAAGTATGGGAATATAATGTTTCGATTGCAAAAGAATTGATTTCCCGCGGATTTGATGAAATTCAGTTCGACTATATTCGTTTCCCGACTGACGGATACAATTTGCGACAGGCATCTTACCGCTGGAAGAGCGAAGGAATGGATAAAGAGTCGGCATTGGTTTCGTTCTTGAGTTATGCTCGGGAAAATATCAAGGCGCCGATTGGAATCGATATTTATGGTGCAAACGGCTGGTACAGAAGCGGCACCCGAACTGGTCAGGATGTAGAAATGATGGCTCACTATGTTGATGTTATCGGCCCTATGTTCTATCCGAGTCATTTTGAAAACGGATTTATGAATTATCCGCCTGTTGCCGACCGAACTTATCGAATCTATTATTACGGAACCTACAGAAACACCGTTCTTGCAAGAAATCGTGTTGTTGTTCGCCCATGGGTTCAGACATTCTTTTTGAACGTAAGTTATGACCGCCAGTATTACAATAAGGATTATGTTACAAAAGAAATTTTTGGCGTGCGTGATTCTGTAAATAATGGTTACATGCATTGGAATAATGCTGGAAATTACGATATGCTTTGTCCTGATGTAAAACAGGATGAACCTTTTATTGGTACCTGCATGGAAGCCGATTCAGAGTTCAAGAAGCCTGCTTTTGGAACATCAGTGGCTCCGGAATACCAGGATGAAGGTATTTCCTGGATGAATAATGTATATCGGCATGGAGAAAACGGTCCGGATAACGGAATCGATACAACTGATGTTGTTTATACGCCGCTTCTTCAGGTCAATTTAATGAACAGGAATTAAGTATGTCAAATCCAAAATATGCACCAGAGGAACCTATCGCATCTGTTGCAACCGCGCTTTCGCCTGCAGCATTAGGGATTGTTCGATGTTCCGGGAAAAATTGTATAGAACTGGTGTCAAAAGTTTTTTCCAGACCGAAAGCGCTTATGGAAGCTCCGGGAAATACGCTGGTTTACGGTTGGATTGTTGACGGTGACATAAAAGTTGACGAAGTAATGCTTTCTGTTTTTCGTGCGCCAAAAAGTTTTACCGGCGAAGATATGGTTGAAATCAGCTGTCACGGCGGACCTGGAGTTGTACTTGCAATTCAAAATCTGTTATTAAAAAATGGATTCCGTCAGGCAGAACGTGGTGAATATACTTTCCGCGCATTTATTAATGGAAAAGCAGATTTGACCAAGGCCGAAGCTGTTCAGGAAATTATTGAATCGCACACAGGCGAAGGCCGAAGCCGTGCTGCAGGTCGTCTTGCAGGAAATCTTTTTGAAGAAATCGACAGCATAAAAAAACTCATTACAGATACACTCGGCTCAATTGAAGTAGAAATTGAATATCCGGAAGATGAAGAAACAATTGCAGATTCTTTTGATTCTTCTGAACTTGAGCAGGCTTCTTCCCGATTGCAGCAGCTTTGCGACAGCTGGCAGGGTGAAAAACTGTATCAAGATGGAGCTCGCGTTGTTCTCTGCGGGCGACCAAATGCAGGAAAATCCAGCCTCTTCAATGGAATATTAAAAGAAGAAAGGGCGATTGTAAGTGATATTGCAGGAACTACCCGAGACTGGATTGAAAGCTGGGTAGATTTTAACGGCATTCCTGTGCGCCTTTTTGATACTGCGGGACTTCGTGATACAGAAGATGAAATTGAAGCTCAGGGAGTAAATCTTACTCATTCTCTTTCTGAGGATGCAGATTTGCTTCTTTATCTTGTTGACGGAAGATTTTCTTTGAATTCAGAAGATCTGCTCTTTTTAAAGATGACCACAAAGCCCCTTATTTTGGTATGGAATAAATGTGATCTGGCAGAAAAGGAGCCGGCTCTTTCTTCTCAGTTTAAGGAAGAGGTAAAGTGTCTGCGTGGCGAAGTTCGTATAAGTGCAAAAGATACTTCCGGATTTGCAGAACTTTATTCAAGTGTAAAAGATGTGCTTACTGCCGGTATTTCTACAGAACGAACACAAGCCGGACTTGGTTCTGAACGACAGAAAACGGCTGTTCAGGAAGCTTTGGAAAGTGTGAATCATGCACTTTTGACTTCTAAAGAGGATTTGGCTTTGGACGCTGTAGTACAGGATTTGGAAGAAGCATTAAATTCTCTTGGCGAAGTTACCGGAGAAGTTACTGCAGATGATGTTTTGGGCAGTATTTTCAGCCGCTTCTGTGTAGGAAAGTAATTGATGAAAGATTATATTTTTTTTGATTTGGATGGGACATTAACAGACTCGCAGCCAGGTATTTATGAATCCCTGCGAGTGATGCTTGAACATTTTGGAATCGAAAAAACTGATGAAGAACTTAAGCCGTTTTTAGGACCGGCTCTTTGGGAGAGCCTTCCAAAATATTGCGGTTTTACTCATGAACAATGTGTCGATGCAGTTGCGGTTTTTAGAAAGCATTATTTTTCAACCGGAATTTACAATAATAATCTTTATCCGGGCGTAGAAGAGCTTTTAAAACGTCTTAAGGAAAACGGAAAGCATCTTGTGCTTGCAACTGGAAAGCCGGAACCGCAGGCAAATGAAGTTCTGCGTTATTTTGATCTGACAAAGTATTTTGAATTCATCGGCGGAAGTACGCTGGATGTTTCCCGCAGTAAAAAAGCACAGGTAATAGCGTATGCTATGAAAAACTGTTCGCTTACGCAAGAAGATTGTGAACGGATAATTATGGTTGGCGACCGGGAAAATGATATAAACGGCGCACATGAAAATGGTATAAAAGTTGTTGCGGTTCTTTATGGCTATGGAAGTCAAAAAGAATTTGAAGAGCATAAAGCCGATTATATTGTTCCGACAATTCAGGAATTGGGCGACTTGTTGCTAGAATTATAAAATCCTAATAAAATAATAGTATGGAAAATCCTGTTTTGGGCGAATGGCTCGTGCTGTTCCTGCTTTTTTTGAATTGCAGCCGCATTTTTTTCTTAAAATATGGAAAAGTTGATTCTCTTGCAGTCCTTGCACCTGTAAGCATTTTATTTTCTGTTCTTCAGATTTTTGCCTGGGGCGTAGATTGCTTTTCGGCAGTTCTTTTTGTACTTTCAATTTTTGCTTTTTTCATAAATTTTCGCGCATTGCTTAGATTTTCTTCCGGGCTTTATGTTGACCATTACAGCGTTTTTTTTAAGCTTGGAGCAATACTAACTCTGATAATAACGCTTTTGCTTTCCGGATTTTTAGTTTATTTTAGACCGGTTTTATTCAAATCATCGGATTTTGGAACTACAGAAACAAAAACTCGCCTGTCAGGTGATTTTACAAATGGATTTTCAAAGGCTTTTCCATTTGAATTTTCTCAGGGTGAAATCCATAAATTCTTTCCGGAAAAAAAAGAGTCGCGTTTGAATCAAGATATTATAATCATGCCGGATAAAACTGCTGATGTTTTTGATTATAAAATTTTAGCCTGCTATCTTGTTGAAAAAGGCTACAATGTCTATATCGGGGAATTTTTTGCCCGGGATGGTAAATGGTGTCATAATTTTGCAGACTACCGGTTATTCCGTCGGATTTATCTTTTAAATAATCGCTTCTTTGAACAGCAGAATTTTAATAATCAGATTCAGTTTTACACATTCAATATGGAAAAAGAATGTCGTGCAATGCTTGATTATGTTCTGGCAGAGCAGGGAGAAGAAAAGGTTCCGGTTTGCTTTGTCGGTGATTGGATGAGCAATATTACACTTCCGGAATTTGAAGCAAAAAATAAAACTGATATCGTTTCGCAATTAAATCTTTGCGATTTTGAAGAATATAAAACTCCGGGAATGGGTTTTGTACAGTATACAGCGCCAATTGTTGCAAAACAGTTTGGCTTAAATCGGGAAACTGATTTTACTTCAGTAAAATCAATTGCGGAAAAAATTATTCAGACTTTTCCTGCTGTGGAAATTACTGAAAATTCTGAAATCCAGGAAGAAAACCAGGAGGCAGAAATTGACGCTGAATGAGCTTGATAAATATTTTCGAGATTTCCTTAAAATCGATGAATTTTCTAATGACGTTTCCCGAAATGGAATTCAAATCGAAAATTCTGCGCCTGATACAAAGCAGATTACAAAAATAGCCTTTGCTGTTGATGCCTGCGCCGAAACTGCGGAAAAAGCGGCTAAGGAAGGCGCTGGTCTGCTTTTTGTTCATCACGGGCTTTTTTGGGGCGGTTGTGAAACAATTACCGGTGTGCATTATAAGCGTGTTGCTCCATTTATAAAAAATGATGTTGCTTTGTACGCCTGCCATATTCCGTTGGATGCAAATAATCCATATGGAAATAATTATGGTCTTGCAGCACGGCTTAATCTGCAGAATCTTGAACCCTTTGGCGAATGGCGCGGAATGGTGCTTGGCGTAAAGGGAATTCTTCCTGAACCGCTTAGTGCAGAAGAGCTTGCTTCAAAGATTTTGCGCCCTGGAGAAAATCCGCTTGCAGTTCTTCCTTTTGGTAAAAAAGAAATTCGTTCGGTCGGAATTGTTTCTGGCGGAGCTTGTGACGATGTGTATATGGCTGTACAGCAAAATCTGGATGCGTATGTTACAGGTGAAGTTGAACACAGCATTTACCACTATGTTCAGGAATCGGGAATAAATTTTATTGCCGGCGGACATTATCAGACAGAAACGGTTGGCGTTAATCTGGTAAAAGAAAAAATTGAAAAGGAATTAGGTTTGGAAACTGTTTTTATAGACATTCCAACTGACTTATAAAAATAAAAAATGGGGAAAAATATGGAAAAGTTAGATAAAAAATTATTGCTTCCTTTTGTACTTACACTTTTTGTAATTATCGCGGATCAGATAACAAAGGCTTTGATTGTAAAATATATTGAGCCTTTTACTATTGGCGTTGCTTATTTCGGTGACTTTTTAAGAATTATTCATGTTGCAAATAAGGGGGTTGCTTTCAGTATGGGCTATTCCCTTCCGCTGGTTCTTCGTCGTTTATGTTTTGGAATCGTTCCTCTCGTAGTTATGATTCTTGTAATTTTGGTTTATTTTAGAAACAAGGAATTTACAACTTTGCAGCGCTGGGCAATTTGTGGAATCATTGGCGGAGGTTTTGGAAACTTAATCGATCGTTTTTTCCGTGAAGAAGGTGTAATAGATTTTATCGATGTAAAATTCTACGGACTTTTTGGTCTTGCACGCTGGCCAACATTCAATGTTGCAGATATGGCTGTCGTAATTTGTGGAATTCTTTTGATAATTTCATTTGTTATTGTTTTTAGTAAAGAAGGAAAGAAGAATGCGTAAACTCGGTATAATTGGTGCAATGGAAGTTGAAGTTTCCATTTTGAAAGCTGAACTTGAAAAATCAGGAAATGTTAAACAGTCAGAAAATGGCAGCCTTGTTTTTTATGAAGGAAAGCTTAATGGCGTTGATGTTGTAATTGTAAAAAGTGGCGTTGGTAAAGTAAATGCTGCTTTGTGTGCCCAGAGATTGATTCTCCAGTATGGAGCAGACATGATTATCAATTCTGGTATCGCAGGTGCAATGGGAAAAGATCTTAAGGTTTTGGATATGGTTGCTTCTACAGATGCCGTTTATCATGATATGGATGCTTCAACCTGGGGTTATAAAATTACACAGATTCCTCAGATGAAGGTTTGGGAATTTGCTGCTGATAAAACACTTATTGACGCGGCACTAAAAGCATTTTCGGAAACTCCATTTGCAAAAGAACACAAAATAATTGCAGGTCGAATTGCTTCCGGGGATCAGTTTGTAGCTGATTCTGCTCTTAAAGCAAAAATTATAGAAAATTGTGCACCAGCCTGCGTAGAAATGGAAGGCGCAGCAATTGCACATGCCTGCTATCTGAGTAAAGTTCCTTTCCTGATTTTGCGCTGTCTTTCTGATAACGCAGATGACTCTGGTGAAACAACTTATTCGTTTAATGAAAAAACTGCAGCAGAGGCAAGTGCATCGGTAGTTCTTGGAATTATTAAAATTCTTTCAGGAAAATAGTTTTTCAAGAATAGTTCAGGAATCTTAAGATGAATTTGATTTCGAAATTTAAAGAAACTGTATTTTCTGTGCTTCCTGTAATGCTGATAGTAATTTTACTGTCTCTTACAGCGGCTCCGCTTGGGTTAAATCTGCTTTTAAGATTTTTGCTTGGCGGATTCATGTTGATTTTTGGACTGACTTTTTTCCTTCTTGGTGTAGATATTGGTATCCAGCCGATTGGTGAACAGAGTGGTGCGGCTTTAACCAGTAAACGAAGTCTTCCTTTGCTGCTTGTCGTTTCGCTTATCATTGGTTTTCTTGTAACTGTAGCAGAACCGGATATTCAGGTTTTTGGAGATCAGATTCACAGTGTTTTTTCTTCTGTAAATAAAACTCAACTTGTATTTATGATTGCGTCTGGTGTCGGACTTTTTATGGCATTCGGGCTTTTTAGAACAATCATAAGTATGAATTTAAAACTCACGCTCCTGGTTTGTTATACGGCAATTTTTTTGCTTGCTTTTGCAGCTCCTTCTGCTATGCGCGGTGTTGCTTTTGATTCCGGTGGGGCAACTACGGGTCCGATGACAGTTCCGTTTATTCTTGCGCTGGGCGTTGGAGTTTCCCGTGTTCGCGCCGGAAAAAACTCTGACAGCGGCGAAAGCTTCGGTCTTACTGGAATTACTTCGATTGGCCCTGTTGCGGCTGTTTTGATTTATTCGCTATTTTTGAACAAAAACGGCTTTGAAAATTTGGTTTCATCTTCTTCGCATTCTGAACTTAATCAGGCAGGTCTAGGCATTTTTGGAGAACTTTTACCTCACGCTTTTTATGAAGCCGCAGTTTCTCTTTTGCCGATTGTTCTTATGCTGATATTTTTTCAAGTTTTTCTTCTAAAACTTCCGCCGCACAAATTAATTCGCATTTCGATTGGTTTGATTTATAGTTTCTTAGGACTAGCAGTTTTTCTTCTTGGCGTAAATGGCGGTTTTATGGCGGCTGGTTCCAGACTGGGATTTTTACTTGGTTCAAAAGCCTGCAGTCTTGGTGGATTCTGGTATTTCCTTTTGATTTTTACAGGATTTGTTTTGGGCGCCGTTGTTGTCTGTGCAGAACCTGCAGTTTGGGTTCTTACCGAACAAGTTGAAAATCTTTCAGGTGGTGCAATCAAACGAAAGCTCATGCTTGTTTTCCTTAGTGCTGGTGCGGCCAGTGCAATTGCCTTAGCCATGTGGCGGGCTCTCAGCGGATTCAATTTAATGTATCTTTTGATTCCAGGATATGCGCTTTCTCTTCTTCTGATGATTTTTTCACCGTCGCTTTTTACGGGAATTGCTTTTGACTCTGGTGGAGTTGCTTCGGGGCCGATAACTTCGACCTTTGTACTTTCGTTTACAATTGGAGCTAGTGCGGCTTCCGACGGAAATGCAGATTCTTTTGGGGTAATTGCCCTGGTTGCTATGACTCCGCTTATAGCCATCCAGATTTTAGGAATCATTTATAACATGAAAGTTCGTAATCGAAATAACAGTATTCAAAATGGAGGTGCATGATGTCAGATTATAATTTGATAGTTGGAATTGTACCCAGAGGAAGTGCAGAACTTTTAACTCATGCTGCAGTGGAAGCAGGTGCCGGCGGAGGAACTATTTCCCGCGGAAAAGGTACTGCTGCAAATTCATTTTTGCAGATTTTAGGGCTTGCCGACTCGGATAAAGATTTAATCTATGTACTTGCTTCTTCTGAAAAAATGAAACCAATTATGGATGCGATGATTCTTGCGTCCTCTGAAAAAAAACAGCCGTTTGGAATTATTTTTACTCTCGGCGTTAATTCCTTTTTGAAAGCCGGAACTATTACCGGTAAGGACGATACAAATATGGAAACTACTCATCAGTTGATTACAGTGATTGTTAATAAAGGTTTTGCAGATGATGCAATGGCTGCAGCAAGAAAAGCCGGAGCCGGCGGTGGAACAATTATGAATGCCCGGGGAACAGCCCGTCCAGGTGAAGAAACGTTCTTTGGAATGGAAATTGTTCCTGAAAAGGATATGATTTTGATTCTTGCCGAAAATGCAAAGGTTCAGCCGATTTTAGATGCAATAAAAGCTCTTCCTTGTCTTGAAAAACCTGGTACAGGGATTGCGTTTGCCTGCCCTGCAGAAAATTTCACTGTTTTGGGAAAGAAAAAATAAATGGCAGTAAGAGATCTGGTCCTTGAAATACTTAAAGCTTCTCAAAATCAGGACGGATTTGTTTCCGGGGAAGAACTTGCTGAAAGTTGTAAAGTTACACGGGCTTCAATTTGGAAAGCTGTGGAAAATTTACGAAGCCGCGGTATAAAAATCGAAGCGGTCACAAATAAAGGATATCGTCTTTTGGAAGATAATAGTTTTGATGCAGTCAGTATTTTGCGAAATGTAACTGATTCTGAAATAAAAGTGTACTTTTACGAAACTATTGATTCAACTTTGAATGAAGCTAAGCGGCTTCTTGCAAATGGAAATGTAAAAGCTTTTCATAAAAATGTTATTGTTGCCGCAGAACAGACTTCTGGGCGCGGTAGATTAGGCAGAGCTTTTGTTTCTCCGCAAAAAAGCGGAATTTATATTTCTTTGGTTTATTCTTCACGGCCGGTAACAAATCCAGCAATTTATACTTCAAGTGCTGCAGTTGGTGTTTGCCGGGCGCTCTCTAAATTATTCGGCGTAGATGCAAAAATTAAATGGGTAAACGATATTTTTGTAAACGGCAGAAAGGTTTGCGGAATTCTAACGGAAGGCGTTACCAATTTTGAAACAGGAACTATTGAAGCGGCCGTAATTGGAATTGGAATCAATATTGTAAATAATCCACTGCTTCCACAGAATGTTGCCGGCGGAATTTTTGAATCTTTAAACGAAAAAACTGAGGAAAAATTGCAGCGCAGTAAGCTTGTTGCGGCAGTTGCAGAAGAAATATATTCAATTCTCGATTACGGGGAATCCGGCATAAAAAAATCCATGCAGGAATATATAGACCGCTCGTTGTTGATTGGAAAACAGGTAGTGGTTTCGCCGATAATTGGTCAGACAGAAAATAATTATTTATGCACCGTAAAAGGTATTACCGAAAATGCGGAACTTCTTGTGACTCTTTCAGACGGAACAGAAAAAATCTTACAATGTGGAGAAGTTTCTATTCATTCTGAAAAAATGTGTTATAATGAATAGATAATCTTGAACGGAGTTTTCTATGAGTGATGATTTTGCTTCTTCTATTGATGCATTGCTTGCAGAGGTAAAAGATGAAACAACGCAGGAAGATGGAAAAAAGTTTGACATGAACGCCTTTGCCGATAAAGCAATGGATACAGGTTCATCAGCACCAAAACCTTCTTCAAATAAATCGATTCATCAGGTTGATTTGAGTGTAAAACAGTTCAATGAGATTACAGAACTCGTTTCGGAATTTCCGTCTGATGTGTTCGAAGATAAATCATATTACAAGGTTGCACTTACCGGCGAAAATCAATCGGCTCAGCGTCTGCATCTTGTTCTTTCAAAATATCTCACAAGCCAGGATCCAAAGGATAGAACGGTTTTCCGACAGCAGATTATTTCTGCTTATTGGGAACTTCTTCGCGGAATGGCACCAAAACTGGCTGATGTAAATCTTCCAAAACCTAAGCGAATGCTCGTTCGTTTTGGAGTTCTTTTACCTTCACTTTTCCGCCCTGAGCAGAAACAGTTCTTTTCTAAGATTTTTTATGAAAATCGTACAGGTGAAGCAGTTCTTTATGTTGATGAATGGTTTATGGAAATCGCTTCTGGTCGGCTTTCAAATTCCATGACGGATGAAAAACGAACTCCTCATAAGGCTGCAACTCCGGAAGAAGCGGCTTCTATGGAACAGACACGGCTTCAGCAGTTGCAGCAGAAAAACTCTGGTAAATTGCAGAGTGCAGAAAATATGCTCAATATCAAAGAAAATGAGCGCACAATGCTTGAAGTTGAATTAAAGGATCGCGTTGAAATTCTTTGTACTCATAGTCCGATTTTGGGAAGTGAACCGCATACACAGCCGTATTCAGAAGCTCAGCAGCGACTATTTGCAGAAATCACTGATCGCCTTCACAAGCTTTCTAAAAATGGAAAGGAATTTGCCCGCTGTCTTAAAGAATATGAAGAAGCAAAGAGTATTTATACAAGCGTAGAAAGTAAACTCGCTGACGGGCCTCAGCAGGTTCAGGCGGCTGATACCACTGCAGTAAATACAGAATTTGAAACTGTTCGTCAGATGGCAAAAATGACTGTTGGTCGACAGGGAAATCAGTTCCCTCTTTTTACCAGGGAATTCTATCATTGTATGGAAAAAGGTACTGGAACCCGCGAAAATGTAATTGAACTGTTGCGCTGGGTTGAATCAATTGACCCTGGTGCCTTCTGCCGAATCCATAAAAATATTCCAAACCGCATTCCGCCGTATGTACTTTTGATTCCAACTTATGGTGACCGCGGATTCTGTTGGGAACCGTTTGACCGCTATAACCGTGTAACCAGCCGTGGTCGTATTGTAATTCCAATGTATCCGCGCGACCTTAAGATTGCCGTTCTTACAGCCGTTGCAGATTTGCGCTGGCAGGTTGCAAAGGAAAAGGCTTCTTA
>CAMHIV010000046.1 GCA_946185185.1 uncultured Treponema sp.
TTACATGTTTCAGAAAGATTTGCTTTTTCCGTATTATTCGATTTTGGACAATGTGGTTCTTCCTCTTGTAATCCAGGGTACAAATAAAAACGAAGCAATAAAAAGGGCGATTCCATATTTTAAAGCTTTCGGTCTTGAAGGGACAGAAAACCTATACCCTTCAGAACTTTCCGGAGGAATGAAACAAAGAGCCGCCCTGCTTCGAACTTATCTTTTTGGAAAAAAAATTATGCTCCTGGACGAACCTTTTTCCGCCCTGGACATGATTACAAAAAATCAGATGCACGAATGGTATCTTTCAATTATTGAAAAAATGCACCTTACTACGCTTTTGATAACCCACGACATCGAAGAAGCAATCCTACTTTCCGATAGAATTCTAGTAATGCATACTGCCTGCGAAAAAGACGATACGAATATCGTAAAAGAAATTCGGATTACTCAAGCACGCCCAAGAACAACGGATTTCTGCTTCACCGCCGAATTTCTCGAACTTAAAAAAGAGATTTTTTCCGCACTTTAATTGCATTCAATCGCAATCAGAGGGACTTTTATTTCTTCCGGCAAAAGTCCTGCGTGATTTCCTTTATGTTTCTGCGCCGAATAATGGGTATTGAAAATCGATTTATTTGAAACAGAAAGAGCAACAAAATCTCCCATCATAGTTTCCAGGCGGGGATTATTTTTTCCGATTCCGAAAATATTTTTTTCAAGAACTTCTTCTCGTGTAAGGAGGAGGAAATCTTCGCCAAAAGTCTTTTTCCAAAGGAATGGGAATTTTTTCAGATATTCCGGCTTTACAAAAAGGCTCAAAGTGCGCGATTCAATAGAAGGAAGACGAACAAGGCACTTACAAATCTCTGGATAATCCAGAATGCACAAGTTCATGCTGTCGATATGTCCGTGGTCAGCAGTAATCAAAAGTAAGGTATCAGAAAGAGTTTCAGAAAACTTCATTATCTGCTTTTCCAGTTTTTTTACCATGCGGTGGGTATTTTTACTTTCAGTTCCAGTCCGGTGCATCGTTGCATCTGGTTCCATCCAGTAGGAATAAATAAATTTCTTTTCAGGTTCGGCGCAAAGCTTCTGGATTCTGGACAAAACCGCTTCTAAATCTTGGGGAAAAGGCTCTTCAAAAGGAAAAGAAAAATAAGCATTTCCGCCCGCCTCGTTTATTCTTTCAACGATTGACTTATACGGCGTAAACTTTCGGCCTGCATGAAAAGCGGAAAAAGGTTCCCCTCTAACAATCGATTCCGAGCTCCACATTTCTTTTCCATCGGCGCAATCCGGAACAGCATTTTCCTTCTCTTTTGCCTGTTCGCAATTCAAAAACACCGTAACATTTTTATCCAGCTCCGGGTAAAAAAGATCCCAGCCAAGCCAGCCGTGCTCATTTGGATAAAGAGCGCTCATCAACGAAGTTGTTGCAGCAACCGTAGTTGGAGGATAAACAGAATCCAATGAGCCTTTTACATGTGAGCGGAAAAAGCCGTCTTCTTTCAAATGTTTTTCAAGTATTGAACAGCCCAACGCATCAAGAACCAAAAGCACAACATTTTTATAATTTTTGCAAAGAATTGTATCCGCCAGAGGAAGTGTTTCTGCCATAGTAGCGGCGCCGAACTTCTTCAAAATCGAGTTAGAAAGGTTTACAAGGCAATTTGAATAATCAGGAAAGGTATTCATAGTTTTATAAACATAAAGGGATGCCGGTAATGACATCCCTTTAAAGCTTATTTCATGATAAGCATAGACTTATCGTAATCTGTTGGAGGAAGTCGCAAGCCGCTGCGCGTCTTGCTTACCGAGTTTCGGACAAGCCGAAACTCGCACGCACATTGTATTACTCGTTTTACTTCAAGTTAATTATGCTTTTATCATAATCACTTGGTGGCAAGTATCCCATGAGTTCCATCAATGTGCTAGGCCATGATGAGATTCCGAGGCCGCTGTTGAGCTTTGTGTTGTCGTATTCACCCTTGTATTCTGGGTCGTAGATGATACCTGGAACCGGGTTCAATGAGTGGCTTGTCTTTGGCTTTGGTTCGCCGTCCGCTCCAAGAGCAACTGAACCGTCCTTTTTGTGTTCGTACATATCATCGCTGTTTCCGTGGTCAGCTGTAAGACAGAGGATACCCCCTGCTTTTTCGATTGCTGCCTTAAGACGGCCAAGCTGAAGGTCCATGCCTTCCATAGAACATACTACAGCGTTGAATACACCTGTGTGTCCTACCATGTCTCCGTTTGGATAGTTCAAGCGGATGTGGTCGTATTTTCCAGATTCAATTGCTTCGATTACCTTGTCAGTAATTTCAGCACACTTCATCCATGGGCGCTGTTCAAATGGAACAACGTCAGATGGGATTTCTACGTATGTTTCAAGATTCTTATCAAATTCACCAGGGCGGTTACCGTTGAAGAAGTATGTAACGTGTCCGTACTTCTGTGTTTCAGAAATTGCCATAAGGTGAACGCCAGTCTTTGTAAGATATTCACCCATTGTGCGGTCAATGCTTGGTGGGTTTACGAGGAACTGTGCTGGCTTGTGGTTATCACCGTCGTATTCCATCATGCCGGCATATTCAACTGCAGGGCGGCGTACGCGGTCAAAGTGTGGGAAATTGTCTTCTTCGAAAGCAGCTGTGATTTCAAGTGAACGGTCACCGCGGAAGTTGAAGAAGATTACAGAGTCACCGTCAACGATTGGTCCAACAGGTTTTCCGTCTTTTGCAACAACGAATTCGTGCATATCCTGGTCAAGAAGGCCAGAGTTTTCTTTGCGGTATGTGTTGATAGCTTCTGTAGCAGATGCAAACTGACGTCCGTCAGCAAGAACATGTGCGTGCCAGCCTCGTTCTACCATAGACCAGTCAGCGCCGTAGCGGTCCATTGTGATGTACATACGTCCACCACCAGAAGCAATCTGATAATCAACATCACTGAATTCAGCAAGGAATTTTTCAAGTGGTTCAAAATATTCAAGGGCAGATGTAGGAGGAACATCACGGCCGTCCAAAAGTGCGTGTACGCGCAAGCGTTTTACGCCTTCCTTGTGAGCCTGAGTAATCATAGCCTTAAGGTGGTCAATGTGTGAGTGAACGTTACCGTCAGAAACAAGACCCATAAGGTGGAATGTAGAGTTTTTGTCCTGAACATTCTTTACAAGCTTCTTCCATGTTGCACCCTGGAACATTGTACCGGATTTAATAGATTCACCAACAAGCTTAGCACCCTGAGCAAAAACGCGTCCACAACCGATAGCGTTGTGTCCTACTTCAGAGTTACCCATATCGTCATCGCTTGGAAGACCAACGGCAGTTCCGTGAGCCTTAAGCTGTGTATGAGGACAGTTTTTTGTAAACCAGTCCAGATACTTCATTTTAGATGCCTTTACAGCATCACCTTCTTCATATTTACCGTATCCAACACCGTCCATAATTACAAGGACAACCGGTCCGCGGCGTCCTTTCCAGTTTGGATTTTTTTCCAAAGCATGCATTGTATCTGCCATTTTAAACCTCGTATAAAAATACACAAAAATTACTGAGAAATAGTATCATTTATGAGGGAATGTTTAAAGTGGAGATACAATGAGTGCATAAGCACTATCCTTAAAAAACTTACTTTGCCTTACCCTGATTTGCAACGGCGTTCATTTTTGCAGCGATTGCATCCTGGTCACCAAGATAATAGTGCTTGATTACGTTAAAATCGTCATCAAACTCGTATACTAATGGAGTTGCAGTTGGAATGTTAACACCAAGAATTGCTTCCGGAGTCATTTTATCCAAATAGTAAACAAGGGCGCGTAAACTGTTTCCGTGAGCAGCAATTACAACGCGTTTTCCAGCCTTCATCTGAGGTTTGATTTCTTCCAGGAAATATGGAACTACGCGTGCAATTGTTGTTTCCAGACTTTCATTCTGTGGAAGGAAAGAAGAATCAACATCGCGATACATTACCTGTTTTTTAGCACTGCGTTCATCATTGTCTGCGAGTATCGGAGGTTTTACATCGAACGAACGACGCCAGATTCTTACCTGATCTTCGCCAAATTTTTCAGCGGCCTCTGATTTGTTTTTTCCCTGAAGATCACCGTAATGGCGTTCGTTTAATTTCCAGGTTTTTACAACCGGAAGCCATTCCCGGTCCATTTCGCGTAAAACTCCATTTAAAGTGTGAATTGCACGCTTAAGATAAGAAGTGTAACAGATGTCAAAATCATAGCCTTCTTTTTTTAGGAGCTGACCGGCGGCCTTTGCTTCTTCAATACCTTTTTCGCTAAGTTCTACGTCCATCCATCCAGTAAAAAGATTAAGCTTGTTCCATTCACTTTCGCCATGTCGAATTAATACTAATTTATGCATATCATTCCTCTAATTATTAAGTTAGTTTATGCTAACTTAATAAAGAAACAATTTACATATGAATTTTATTTATTGAAAAAGGTTCTCAATAAAAAAGGCAAACCATCAACTAGTTTGCCCCCCTTCATGAGATTTATCTTCCCAGGTGTTTTTCGATATCGTTGATCAACTTATATTCAAATGAATCGCACAAAGCAAGCCAACTGGCTTCCATTACGTCGCTTGAAACACCTACGGTTGTCCATGAAGATTTTCCGTCACTTGATTCAATCAAAACGCGAACCTTTGAAGCAGTTGCACTCTTTCCGTCAAGAACGCGAACCTTATAGTCAATAAGTCGAATCTGATTTACAGCCGGATAGAAACGGCTTAAAGCTTTTCGGAGAGCGATATCCAATGCATTTACTGGTCCATCGCCTTCTCCGGCAGTAACTTCTATCTGACCTTCAACCTCGAGTTTAATCTGTGCACAGGCACAAACTCCTTCTTCCGGACGAGGATTTACTCCATTTGTCTGATAGTAATGCAGTTTAAAGAATGGCTTGTAACGACCGATTACTTTGCGGGCAAGAAGTTCAAAGGAACCATCAGCGCCTTCAAACTGATATCCTTCAAATTCAAGATTCTTCATTTTCTTTACAAGTTCACTTACTTCCGGACTTGATTTTGTAATAGTCGGATCTATTTTCTGGATTTTTTCGATAATTGTAGAACGACCAGCAACTTCGCTCATAAGGAATACGCGTTCATTTCCTACAGTTTCAGGCTTAATGTGTTCGTAAGCTTCAGGATTTTTCAAAACTGCATCGATGTGCATTCCGGCCTTGTGACTGAACGCTGCTCCACCAACAAATGGAAGCCCCGGATTAAGTGCAATATTTGTGATTTCTGCTACCCGTTTTGCAATAGCAGTAAGATCTTTCATTTTTTCATCAGCGATACATGAATAGCCCATCTTTAATTGCAGGTTTGGAATGATACAGCTGAGGTTTGCATTACCGGTTCTTTCGCCAAAGCCAAGGAAAGTTCCCTGAACATGGCGTGCACCATTTTCTACCGCAACAAGGCTGTTTGCAACCGCAAGGCCACAATCATTATGAGTATGAATACCAACTTTTGCACGGGAACCAACGCGTTCAACCGCAGCCTTAACAGCTCTTTCCACGTCCCCAATCATGCAACCGCCCTTAGTTTCGCAGAGAGCAAGAGTTTCGGCACCACCTTCAACAGCAGCTTCAAGTGATTTTAATGCATATTCAGGATCTGCAAGAAAACCTGTAAAAAAGTGTTCTGCATCGTAAACAACTTTGCGTCCATTTTCACGAAGGAACGCACAAGTGTCGCGAATCATCGCAAGGTTTTCTTCTAGAGTTGTTTTGATAATATCTGTTACCTGGAATGTCCAGCTTTTTCCAAAGATGACAACGTATTCTGTTCCGGCTGCAAGAAGGCTCTGAAGATTTACGTCTTCTGCACATTTTATATCCTTACGTCGGGTTGCACCAAAAGCAGCAAGCTTTGAATTTTTGAGAGGAATTTTCTTCATTTCCTGGAAGAATTCCATATCCTTTGGATTTGAACCTGGGTTTCCCGCTTCTATCAATGAAATTCCAAGTTCATCCAATGCCTGGCAAATATGAATCTTATCCTGAACTGAAAAACTAATTCCTTCTCCCTGAGCTCCATCGCGCAAAGTGCTGTCCAAGATTTCAACATTCTTATCTGCCATAAAATACCTCTATAAATTTCGATTACGGTATTATACAAAAAAAACGGCAATCTACTCAATTATAGAATGTAATTTTACTAATGTTTAAACCGATACCCCAATCCTATAAATGGCTTGAAGGACAGAGTTGAACAGTTTTCTTTGTTGCTTTCACTTGTTGTTGTAGCACGGTAAAAGGTGTATGGCAGGTAACGGGTGAATTCAAATTTATCTTCTGCAGTTGTCCAGTGATAAAAATAATATGCTGCCTCTAAACCGCTGGTAATAAACATGCCGTTTTTAAAAAAGAAATCGTAAGAAATCTTTCCCCCAATTCCCACTTTTACATCTGAATTTGTATAAACATCCTTTCTTTCACTGTATGCTCTTCTTGAAGCCGCTTTTTCGATTACCTCAAAACTGTTTTCCTCGTAAGAGAAGGCAAAGGCTGGAACCAGAGAAAGCATCTGCCTTTTGGTTTTAATTGGAGCAAATATCGGACCGATTAAAGTGTTAACCTGATACCAGCGGTCATAATCGGATGAAAAAAGATTATAATCTTCATAGGCTTTTATAACAGGAAGAGCAAAGCCGACTGTAACGTTAGCTCCAAAAGAATCAGAGAACATGAGTGAAAAATCAATATCTCCACCAAATCCAATCTGAGTAAAAGAATCATCTTTAAAATTGAAATCAATTGTAGAAGTAGCGTCGCCGGATAAAAAAATCTCAGGATAGTCTGAAGAATGAACGGCGGCTAAGGCAAAAAGAAATGTAAGAGCAAAAAGATATATTTTTTTCATGAATCAGGTCTCCAAAAAAAAGTATTCAATTTGTACACCTATCTGCAACAGATGTCAACAATAAGAAAAAGGCCGGAAAAGAACTCAAAGTTACGCCGAAATATATAATTTTTTTCCACGAATTAAAAATTCAATGATAAAATATTCTAAACAGGAAAAAAAATATGATTATCGATTCTCATGTACATTTTGGAAGCCTGGGAAATTTGAAAATGTATAAAAAAACAGTTCTCATGGCTATGGAAAAATACAACATTTCAAAAGCTATAGTTTCGAACTGCCAGTCGGTTGAATGTGATTTTCAACAGAAACTTATACCAGAGGAATATCAAACTCCGATGATTTCGTCCGCAAAAGCAGCCATAGATTTTGCAAAGGATAATCCTGATAAAATTTATGCGGCAATCTGGGTAAAACCTTTTCTGGAAATTCCAAGTGCAGAACTTGAATATTACTTAAAAGTTAATATTGATTTTATAAAAGCATTAAAGATTCATCCTTTTCATTCTGGAATTCCTGTTACAGATGCAAAAATGGAACCTTATATTCAGCTTGCCCGCATGCTGGATGTGCCTGTAATAATTCACACTGCGAATGATCCCTGCTCAGATTGCAAAAATGTGTATAAGATTGCAAAGCTGTATCCGGATGTTCGTTTTGTTATGGCACACCTGGGACTGGGAACAAACAATGAAGAAGCCACAGAAATGTGTGCAGAACTGGAAAATTTATACGGGGATACGGCCTGGGTGCCTGCAGAAAATGCGGTAAAATTCATAAAAAAATGTGGAAGTGAAAAACTTATGTTCGGTTCTGACATGCCGATTGACGGACTGGACACCTATTCCAAAAACAGACAGGGGCAGCCGTCACTCTACATTCCATATTTTAATGAACTGCAGAGCAAGCTTTCTGCCGAAGAATACGAAAACCTCATGTGCAAAAATGCAGCTAATTTTTTCCGCCTGAACTAATTAATTTTTCCAGCCAGTGTATTTTTCGCATTCAAGGATTTCTTTTGCCCTGGCAACTCGTTCAACGGTTGGACTTTCTGTATCTTTTAGAACATAGTCGATTCCCAATTCCTTGTACTTCATTGCGCCGAGCCCGTGATACGGAAGCACTTCTACGCGCTGAACATTTCCCAAAGTGCGGATAAAATCGCGGGTTTGAGTAAGATATTCATCGTTATCCGTAATTCCCGGAGTAAGAACATGACGAATCCAAATCGGCTTTTTTATTTCATCGAGATAATGAAACATGTCTTTTACATTTTCGCCACTCTGACCGGTCAATTTTTTATGTTCTTCTTCATTAATGTGCTTGATATCCATAAGAAGAAGATCTGTTACCGACATCAACTTATTGAATTTTGAAAACCATGGTTCTTCACGGGTAAATGGACCACCAGCTGTATCAATACAGGTATTTACACCCTTTTCCTTTGCTTTTTCAAAAAATTCTGTAAGAAAATCAATCTGCAAAAGAGGTTCTCCACCGCTGACTGTAATTCCGCCCTTTTTTCCCCAGTATGCACGGCAACTTAATGCTTCTGTTAAAAGCTGATCCGAAGTATATTCCTTGCCGCGATTCATATCCCAGGTATCAGGGTTATGGCAGAATTTACAGCGCATGTGGCAGCCTGCAAAAAACACAATAAAGCGGCTTCCCGGGCCGTCTGCACAGCCAAAGGATTCAAGCTGATGAATAAGTCCTGTCATATTGTTCTCCTAAAATATTATAAACTATGCAAATTTTTCAACCAGAATAATTGCGCCTTCTACGATTGCTTCATGTTCCTGTGGAGCAATTCGTTCGTAAAGTGAATCCGGAGTATCATCCTGCATTACCGGCACTTTTTTCTGAATCAAAATTTTTCCGCCGTCACATTCGCCGTTTACCAAGTGAATTGTACAGCCGCTTTCCTTCTCTCCGGCAGCAAGAACGGCTTCATGCACGTGATGTCCCCACATTCCGACCCCGCCAAACTTTGGAAGAAGTGCCGGATGAAGATTGATAATTTTATCAGCGTATTTATCGATAATTTTTCCGGAAAGAACTGTGAGCCAACCGGCCTGTACTATTCCTTCAATACCGTTTTCATTACACAATTCAAGAACCCGGTCACTTACCGCAGTACGTTTTTCGTCTCGGGAAGCCAGCTGGGCAGCTTCTTTTCCCATAACCGCATATGGACTTGTAATTGCCGTTTTTATTCCCGCCTTAGCTGCGCGCTCAAGAGCAAAAGCGTCCTTATGGTCACTTATAACAATCGCAATAGAATACGGACAATCAGAATGTGACTTTTCGTAGTCAATCAATGCCTGAAGGTTTGTTCCGCCGCCACTAACTAAAACTGCTATTTTTTTCATATCTTTCCTCTTTCAAACAAAAAAACCACAGAAAACTCATTCCGTTTATCTGTGGTTATGCATCAACTTACAGGTAATTTAGTCTTAGTCAACAAACAATACCTTTTCAGCCTGTGTTTCAGCTTTGCCTTCTGCATAAGCTACACGACCAATCTTGTAAGCCTTCATATCAGGACAATCATCGCGGTGATATTTAGAAGCATTCTTGTTGAACATTTCAAGAATTGCATCTGCATCCTTTGCCTTAACTGCAAGAACAAAACCAATACCCATGTTGAAAGTATTGTAAATTGTATTAAGGTCTGCACCGCGCTTAATGAGTTCACCAAATACCGGAGGAATGTCCCAGCTTGATCTCTTGATTACAGAAATCAACTGCTTCTTTCCTTCTTTTGCTTTTGGATACATTCGTGGAATATTTTCGTAGAATCCACCACCAGTTACGTGAACCATACCGTGGATTGATTTTTTGTATTTTGCAAGAACTTCCATTACTGGTTTTACATAAATGCGTGTTGGTGTAAGAAGAACTTCACCGATTGTTTTACCAGTTTCTTTTCCGTCCATAAGGAATGGTTCGTTTGGATTTGGAACAAGCTTTCGAACAAGGCTGAAGCCGTTAGAATGAACACCAGTTGAAGAAAGACCGATAAGAACGTCACCTTCGATAATGTCTTCACCGGTAATCATTTCTTTCTTTTCGCCAACTCCTACACCAAAACCGGCAAGGTCATATTTACCAACATCATAGAAGCCAGGCATTTCTGCAGTTTCACCTCCAAGAAGTGCACAACCTGTCTGAACACAACCGTCAGCAACACCCTTTACAAGGTCAGCTGCAACTTCTGCTTCAAGCTTTCCACAGGCAACATAATCAAGGAAGAACAAAGTCTGAACGCCAGAACAAAGAATATCGTTTACGCTCATGGCAACACAGTCAATACCAACTGTATCGTATTTTTTCATCTGGAAGGCAATATCAAGTTTAGTACCAACACCGTCTGTACCACTAACCATTACAGGATTTTTATAGCCTTTTGGAATTTCGAACATTCCGTTAAAACTTCCAAGACCTGTCAAAAGACCAGGAATTGCAGTTCTTTTTGCATGTTCCTTGTACTTGTCTACAGCGCGGTAGCCTTCTTCAACATCTACACCAGATTCTTTGTAACTTGCCATATCAATGGACTCCTAGAGAATAAGAATAACCCAAGTATAATGAATTCCTTCTTCTTGTGGAATAACTTAAAGATAGAATGTCGAGTTTTACTAAATCATCTTTTAAATTGGCTCCCAGTCGATAAACATTGTGTAAAACCGTGTGCTAGCACACTACATGCTGTTTGTGGCAAGGGAACTTATGTTCTGTCGCTACACGACATCCACAAACAGAATGTTTTTCCACAATGCCTCTCTCCTTCGCGCCAATTTTAATAATACCTTATTAAACTCGACATTCTACCTTTAATAAAGCATTTCACTTGCACAGTTTTTCATACTGCCGGTTATAAACCATAAGCTCAGAGTTTATGTGATTTGCGGAAAAACGTTCTGCCAGAGTCTTTTTTTCGCTGAAAAGATTTACGCCGAATCCTAATTTTTCATCCTTTATTTCGCAGCCAAGAGCAGAAAGAATTGTTGGAAACATATCAAACGAAGAAAAAATTCTATTTTCCCGGAAATTGGATTCCGCTCCCTTATCGCAGTTTATAAAAAGATTAAGCCAACGGCGGGGATTTCCAGTTTTTCCAAAAGCAGAATCTTTTGTATTTGAAAAATTCAGATACTCTGAACTCCCAAAAGGATTCATATCAACTGGAGCCATATAAAGATGGTCCCCCATAATCACAATTACAGTATCCTTATACCAGGATTGATTTTTGCACCATTCAACAAAACCGGAAATCTGTTTATCTGCACACAAAACAGAATTTTTTATAGGCATATCTTCGGTATCCGGGCAGAGTTCGCACTGATAACCGCTTGGAAAATGAGTATCGACTGTCAGCAAACCAAACATAAACGGCTGTTGATTCTTTCCAATTTCATTTAATTCCTGTCTGGCAAAGGAAAATAGTTTTTTATCTTCAAAACCCCAGAAAACAGAATAATCTTCGGGCAAAAAACCATTTTTCCTGTACCAGTCGATATCGTGAATTTCTACGCCGCCGTGCTTTTCCAGAAGAACATCCCGGCTTGCAAAATGTTTTTCACTTCCAAAAAGAAATAACTGACGATAACCGTTGTGCGAAAGTATGTCGGTCAAAGTAATTGCATTGGGCAAAATATTTTCATAATCACCGTTTCTTTCGCCGGGAAGATTGAACGGAAGACCAGATAACTTTGAAAGCATTCCCGCAACAGTCCAGCCGGTTCCATACAAATCAATTCCACCGCCGAGTTTTTCTGAATTAGAAAAATTAATATTCTGTCCGGCAAGTTTTGTTAAATTCGGAATCAGATTTTTGTCCATAAGTCCGCCGTTTTCTTTGTCGGCAAAGGAACTTTCAAGAGATTCTGCAAAAATAAGAATCAGATTCTTTTTATTTTCTGGGAAAATAATATTTTCGTATTCAGGAGCAGTATATTCTTCAATATAAAACTCAGAATCCCTTACCGGAAGACAAAATTTAACGGCTAGCTTTAAATATTCACTTCCGTCGAATTCTACACAAATATTCACAACAATTAAAAGCAATGCAAAAAAAGAAAAAATAAAATGAACAAGGTTAAAAGAAATTGTTTTTTGAAGCTTGGAAAAATAAAAAACGAGAGCCGCTTTTCTTGAACACAGAAAGATTACAGCAAAACATAAAAATACGGTTATAAAACATGCAGAAAGCATATTTCTTACTTCAAACAGAATCGATTTATCAAAATTTAGTTCAGAAAGATTTTTAATAGTAAAAAAAACAATTTCTGAATTGTACATTGGAAAATTATCCACCGCCCACTTTTTTAAAACCCCAAGGACTATC